>CAZONZ010000516.1:0-2916 GCA_964581005.1 uncultured bacterium | reverse complement strand
GATACAAGCCCCGCCCTTTTAGGGCAGCTTTTTTGCGCTACACTACAAGAGTCCGCTACACAGGCAGAGTCTCGCTCGCAAGAGGAGGAACCTGTCTCGCAATGGGCGGCTCATTCTGGAATAGGTTTTCCCAAACATCGGTGGGGCGCACCGAGAAGAAGCTCGTGGAGGGCAAGGACGTTGGTCTCCCTGTGAAACGAGAATCCCCGGACTTCAGAACGGGGAGCATCAACACTAGCTGCGTAGGGTGACATGAAATTCAGTCTCTAGTTGAGATCGGACTTGCTGCTGAGCCTGATCCACTTCGGCATCAGTCAGGGTTCGATCTAGAGCTCGATAGATCAAGCGGAAGGCTAAACTCCGTTGCTGATCCGGCACACCTGTCCCCCGATATTCATCAAACAACTGCACGGATTCTAATAATGGTCCAGCAGCAGCCCGGATCCCTTGCTCTAAACTGGCGACGGAGATCTCAAGTGGGGCAAAAAAGGCAATATCTCGATCGGAAGCTGGAAATGTGGAGTAGGGATGATAATGCTGAATGCCTCGCTGCTCCAAAGTGGTCACGATCAACTCCAGATCCAATTCAAACGCATAGACTTCGTCGGGGAGATCCTTGGCCTGACGCAGTTGAGGGTGCAGTTGTCCAAACAGACCTAGGCGCGATCCGTTCATCCACAACGAAGCTGTTCGACCTGGATGCAAACTAGCATGATCTTGAGCCGGTTTGAATTCAACGTCACACCCCAATTGTTCCAGAGCAGCTACCAGGATCCCTTTGGCTGCAAACCAATCATAGGGCTGAACTTGATGCCGCCAGTCATTCGGGGCTGGATGTCCTCCCAGGATCCCACCCAGATGATCCGCCTCTTGATAGTGTTCGCCTTCTCGCCAAAAGATCCGGCCCATCTCAAACCCGTTCAAGGGGCCGTTCCCCTGAGCCACGTTGTACTGAAACGAGTCGATCAGTCCTGGGAGTAGCTCTTGGCGGAGGGCGGAAAACTCTGGAGAGAGAGGATTGCTGATCACCACGTCAACACCCGACTCAGCAGAACAAAGGGAAATGTGCATCAGTTCGGTGAGCCCAACCCCTCGAAAGACTTCCCGTACAGTTCGGAGATTGCGTTCTCGGATCGATAAGGATCCAACTTGAGTTTCTGGTGGCAAGGTCTCGACGAACTGATCATAGCCATACAAACGCGCAAACTCTTCAATCAGATCGATCTCACGTTCAATGTCACGCAGTCGATAGGGAGGAACGTTCACAGTCCAGATACACTTTGCTGCGGTTGCTGTCTCGGTTGAGCTGGCCTCTGAGGATGGGGACGTTACAGCTTCTTGATCACTAGATTCCTTCAGATCCGCTGAATCGTTCGGATCGGCATGATGTTCAGCGTGATGGGTTTCCGAGAGTAGCGAGTCCACGTGGAGACTCAGGCGACAGGGAGAGAGTTCAAATCCTAGAGCCGGTAAGATCGTTTCCACTTCAGACGGTTTAATGTCATCGCCCAAAATATCCATCAGACGGGATAAGCGTAGATCAATGCGACGATCCACCTGAGGTCGCTGATCAAAGACGGTTTGCCCCACTAACTCGCCACCCGCTAGGTCCAGGATCAGATGAATGGCTCGATCTCTGGCTTGATCGAGAGCACTGAAGTTAACCCCCCGTTCGTAGCGAGTTGAGGCTTCCGATCGCAGACTCTGGCCTCGTGCCGATCGCCGGATCACTACTGGATCAAAGAGGGCCGCTTCCAAAAAGACAGCTTGAGTTTCAGCATGAACTTCAGTCTCTTCACCCCCCATGACCCCTGCCAGGGCAACAGGGTGATCCGCTGCTGTGATCAATAAGTTCTCAGGTTTCAAACTGCGCTTGCTGCCATCAAGGGTAGTCAAGCTCTCACCTTCCTGAGCAAACCGAACCCCGATCTGCTGCGGCCCTTCGGCTGAACCTTGGGATCTTTGGATCACCTGTTGCAATCGATCCCAGTCAAAGGCGTGCAGCGGCTGACCCCACTCCAACAACACTAAATTCGTAATATCGACCACATTATTGATCGATCGAGTTCCAGCCGCTTCCAACCGTTGCCGCAACCAATCCGGAGATGGACCAATCTTGACACCCCGGATCAGCGTTCCACTATACGCAGGGCAGGCTTTCGGATCCGCAATCGCCAGTTCAAAATTAGGTAGGGGTTGGGTTTCAAAATTAGGTACATCGGGAAGCTTGATCGGATTGCGGGTTAAGGCGGCAACTTCACGAGCGATCCCGACCATACTCAAAGCATCAGCCCGGTTTGCCGTTGAGGTCAGATCGAGAACCACATCATCCAGACCCAGCAAGGGGCGAACATCGGTGCCTAACGGATGCTCAATCGGAAACTCATGGATCCCTTCAGAATCTTTAGTCAACCCCAACTCAGCCAGGGAGCAGATCATGCCTGCTGAGGTCACACCGCGTAATTCGGCTTTTGCAATCTTGCGATCGATCGTGGGCAAATAGGTTCCGGGAACTGCAACGGCAACCGTCAAGCCCGCTCTCGCATTGGGAGCCCCACACACGATCGTACTGGGAGAGGCTTGGCCCAGATCCACCTGACAGACTCGCAAGCGATCAGCATTGGGATGGGTGACAGCCTCCAGGATCCGACCGACCACCACACCATCGGCCCAGGTATTGCGATCCTCGATCTCTTCTACCTCAAAGCCCACTAGAGTCAGGGCCTCGCCAAGAGCTTCTGGGGAGAGCTCAAAGTCCACCAATTCCCGCATCCAACGCAATGAGATCCGCATAGCTCCGATATCTGGAAAGATCGCCTCCCCAATTATGTCCTAGAGTGGACCTTCCCACCCATGCTGTCTCACCTATTCCACGTGAGGCCCGCACTGTACGCGAAGCGTCAGTGTCGGGAGGGA
>CAZONZ010000515.1:0-2923 GCA_964581005.1 uncultured bacterium | reverse complement strand
ACAATTCCGCAGTCACGTCTGCAACTGAGGCAACCACTTCCCCTTGAATCGGTGGGGGGACAATGGGCAATTGGGCTAACAAAGGATCGTGGTCACTGGCCCGCTGTGGGGTTTCTTCAAACTCGCTGTTGACATGAACGATCTCGAACTGAGCTCCAGTATTGAGATTGTTGCTGACCAAGATGTGATCCAGCAGCTGCGAGTTGCCCTGGAAGATAAAGCTGTAGCGCTCATTATCCCCCAGAGTGTCAGCCAGGTTGCTGAGGCTTGCCCCCAGATCCAGCACAGGGGAAATGAACTCAAATTCGTTCAGATCACCCAAAACCACAACATTGGAATCGGGATCGGTGTTCAGAATGGTGTCCACAAAATCTTGGACAACCTGAGATTGGGCTTGTCGTTCATCCAGAGAACCGTTGACCGTAACCTCTTCTTGGCGAGCCTCAAAGGGTTGCTCGATCCCCAAAATGGGAGCACTGCCACTCTTGGAGGAGAAGTGGTTGTTGACCACCGTGATCGTCTGATCGTTAAAGGTGAAGTCTGCCGCTAACGGGATCCGGGACTCGAAGAAGGTGTTACCCGGATCATCCGTATCAGCCGCAGTAGCCAGAGCAGTTACAGAGTCGGGGACCAAACTAACCCGTGCAGGATTGAAGAGGAACGCGACGCGGATATTGCCACCCGGCTGTCCACCCGTTGGGCGCTCTGTGTTGACGGCATCCGGGATCGGTAGAACTTCGGGGTTATCGATAAACTGGTAGGTTGGGCCGCCTGCATTAGTGATCTCATTGATCAAGGTTTGCAGGGTAACGTCAGCAGCCACAACATTGGTGATCTGAGCCCCATCATTGTCTTGAACTTCTTGCAGAGCAATGATGTCCGGAGCATTGAGGTTATTAACGATGTGATCGGCGATCGCAGCAAAGCGACCATCGCCAATATCATCATCCACCTCGTCATCATCCATATCGTCAACCAAGGCCACATCTTCGACCAGTGGATCAAGGTTCAATACGTTGTAGCTAGCAACCGTCAACTCCGCATCTCCTGGAGTCAAGGTTGAAACAACGGGTGCAACGGAGCCGGTGGAAGCAGGGGTAAAGACCTCAGTTGGTTGGATCTGGAAGTTGCCGAAATCATAGGAGATCACACCTGTGATATTCCCCAGCTCAGCCCCCACATTCACATCCGGCAGATCGAATCCCGGCAGAATTCCAGAATCTTCATCGATCTGAACTTTCTCTGGGTTGAAGTCATTAGGACTGATGTTGAGGGTGCTGCGCAGACTGATTCCAGTGGCATCAGCACCGTTGTCGAGAACCGTAAAGATCTCCCCAAATCGATTGGTTCCTGCAACAGCCACAGCATTCTGAGCCGTTACCCGCATCCCTTCGATCGATTCAAAGAAGTCAATGCCATCGGTTTCCGGTTCAAAGCTGCTGAATGCATCATCATCAATGTTCTCGGAAGGAGGGATCCGACCACCAGCACCAAGGAGCACCGGAGCAGGCAGCTCATTGCCACTCGATAGCACAGTGAATGTGGCATCGCTAAGTTGAGTGGTTGGAATATTACGAGTATCCGTATCGCCAGGGAAAAATTCAGCTACCGTCCCTTCGATCTCGATCGCGTCGCCCACTTCCACAGAAGGCGCTGAACCTGTGAAGACAAAGAGGGCATCCGAGGTCGCAATATCGCCATCACCCACAGGATCTTGAACGTAGAAGCCATTGGTATCTGTGGCAGTAACAACCCCAGTGGTGGTTACCGTAGCCCCTTCGATCGTGAAGGTATCCGCAGGCAAGCTGGCAAAGAAATCAGCATCCGACTGGGTTGTAACAAAGGGAGAAACATGAGCTGCACCCTGGATCTGAGGGATGGTGACCTCTCCTCCTGGTTCCCCGACTGGAATGGTGACAATATCATCTTCCGTTTCCAGATCTTGGTCCGTTCCAGGCAACAGAGCATTGGTCTGAATCAGGAGATTAGCTGTTGTGATCTCATCTCCAAACGCGATCAACACCCGGTTAGCCACTAACACAGCGGTATCCGCCAAGGTTAGATCGGGGCTTGGATCCGCAAAGTCAAAATCAGCCTGCATTAAACTAACGTTCAGATCCCCTTCATTGACATCCTGAGTGTCACCAGGGATCAAGTTATTGGCTGTCGCTGCCAGATTTGCAGGGGTAAAGGGATCAGCTACGCCCATCTCTAAATTTTGACGAGCTGCGATCTGGATCCCGATGTCGCTGAGGGTAATCTGGTCAGGATCATTTTGATAGAGGTTAGAGACAATCTCAGGCACCACAGTTGGGCTGCCAGCTGGGATCAGTTCCAACGCTTCCACACAGGTATCAGCAGCCAGATCAGCTCCTTCAACCGCAAAGCTGCTTGCACTACCTAGATCCACCAGTTGAGATGCAGCATCTGCCACATAAGCTGTATTGCCATCCCCAGCAGGATCTAAGGGATACGGGATAAAGGTTGCGTCATCAATCGTGATCGCGGTGGCAGCATAGTCATCCACCTGAACCACCAGCTTCAGATCTCCTGCCGAAGTGCTAGCAGGCAGAGGAGAGGCGAAGCGGGTCAGATCACCTGTGGCACCGGCTGTGCAACCCACAGATTCAGCCAGAGTGCTGGAGGTGGCTACGGTGGTGCTCCCAACAGGTCCACTGGGAGCTTGGGTAACGGTAGGGCCGCTATTCGATCCGCAGGCAACGGTCAGAGCCAGCAACAGAGGCGAGCACCAAAGCAAACGAGAGTTGAGCGAGATCATGTTTTCACTCCAATAACCATTGATATAGACATAACGAAAGGGAGGATCAGTGTGGATCGCAGCTCCGGGACTGATCCTCCCCCCGTTCAGTGAGTCGTGACATCAATCAGGGGGCTGATCGGATGGGATCCGTATTATCAGTCC
>CAZONZ010000514.1:0-2928 GCA_964581005.1 uncultured bacterium | reverse complement strand
ATCCCCGAAGTCCGGATCCAAACCGTCCTTGATGAAGGGGCTGAGTCTCCTGGGGATGAATTCCCTGTATCCTTCCGCTTTATTGCCGATGAGGCTCCAACCTCTGACCTGGTGATCAACTTCTCCGTCACTGGCAGTGCTGATCCAGCCGCGGATGTAACTGATGATCCAGCAGGTGCGTTGGCCGCAGGTCAGATCACGATCCCCGCAACTGAGACCAACGTTGTCCTGACTCTGACTCCTGTGGATGATACTGAGGTTGAAGGCACCGAAGATATCACGCTGACGATCGAGCCTGATGCTGCCTACACCATCGATGAATTCAGTGATTCCGACACAGCGACGATCAATGACAACGATGGTGGCGAAGTGATTCTGCTGAATGAGATCAAGGTTGCTGGATCGCCCTTCGTCGAACTGAAAGGATCCAGCTTTGGTCCTCTGACCTTCCAGAATGGCAATAATGCTGCGCTGGTAGCGGTTGATGGGGTTACCAATCCTGGTGAAGTTCTCTACTTTGCGGATCTCTCCACCGCTGTCAACCCTGTTGATGGCATGAATACCTTGGGTGGTAACGGGATCTTGACGATCCGTGAGCCTCTGGCTTATGAAGCAGCTCCCGTCGCGTCTCCAGATACAACTCGTGTGGATGATGCTAACGTCGCCAATATTCCAGCGGTGGGTACCTTCTTCCTGATTGAGGTTGCGCCTGGAACTGATGTTCCTCTGGGTACCGACTTTGATACCGATGATGATGGGGTTCCAGAAAGCCTTCCACCAGGGGTGGGTATTTTGGATGCTGTTGCTCTCAGTGATGGTGGTGATGTTCCCTACAGTGCCACGATCTTGAACTTCACTGGCTTGGAAGGTGCAACCCGACCTCTGGAAAGCAACGATCCGGGTGCTGGGGCTGAAGCGGCTTGGTACTTCGGTGATCTGGCTAGCGCTGATGCCGAGGAAGTGATCTACAACACCACAGCCACCACTGCAGGTGCTGAAGTTCCAGACAATGCTCAATTGACTCCTCTGGCCTCTAACCAGCCACCTGTGCCAACTTTGGCTCAAGATCAGTTGCTGATTGCCAGCGGTGACACCGACAAGATCGTGCGTTTCAACTTCACCGGTAGCGCCTACGAGTTTGCCGATATCTTCGCCGAAGGTTCGGGTCTGGCTCGTCCTGCAGGTCTTGAATTCAGCGGTGATCCAGCAGCGCCTGAGTTCTTGTTTGTCACCAACTCCGATACCGATCAGCTGGTTCGCTTCCGCGGCGATGGTAGTGGTTTTGACGGGGTTGTGACCTCGATCTTCGGGGCTAATCCTTCCGGTATGACCTTTGATGGTTCTGGCAATCTCTATGTTGCCCTTGAGGATCTGGACCAGGTAGCCCAGTTTGATCCTGCTACAGGTCTTCTGCTTGACGGTGATTTCCTCACCCCGACGAACCTCGATGGTCCTCGCCGGATCTTGTTTGGCCCAGATGGCCGCTTCTATGTCAACAGCTTCAACAATGACTTCACCCTCAGCTACGACAATACAGGTGCAGATGAGCAACCGGTCTTGAACTTCGACACACTGCCTCTGCCCGATGCTCAGCTAGTCCGTCCTGCTGGATCGGTCTTCGCCAATGTGGGTGGAACTGACTTCTACTATGTGGCTGGTTTCAACTCCAACCAGATCTATCGTTTCGACATCACCGATCCTGAGGGTACAGTAACCACTGTTGTGGATAACCTCGATCCCACAACGGGTGGAGCCCTCGAGCCCGATGGATTGGATGAGCCCGGCGCAATGCGGATTGGTCCTTCCTTTGATGGTGATGGAACTGACGATCTCTATGTTGCTAGCCGTGAAAACAACCGGGTTCTGGTTTACGACATTGATGACATCACCGGAGATCTGATTCCCTTGGGACCTGCCTTTGATCCAGCTTCTGTTTCTACGGCTGATCTGAGCGATCCTCGTGCGATCATCTTCATCCGTGCTGGTCAGTAATGCTCTGACCGTTTCTCGCTAGTTGAATACGATCCCCTTCTTGCTAAGGGGATCTTTTTTTTCTGCAGTCAATCTGAGAAGATTTGATTAAAAGAAAACGAGGACGGAGCGGCTTTGGAGCTCAGGAATCAAGACGTTGATTGAGACATCATCCAAGTTGTTGTTGGTTAGCACTACGGCATCATCCGTATCGATGCCAGCATTGTCCACTAAGGCTTGGATGTTCGTGATCTGGTTGGAGCTTAGATCAAGATCGGTCAGATTAATTAAATTGGCGAGAGGATCGATTGTTTCGATCAAGTTTGTAGATAGATCAAGAACTTCAAGATTGATCAGATTTTCCAAAAAAGTGAGATCAAAGATTGCATTTTCCCGGATCAGTAATCGATTGAGATTGGTTAGGCTAGCCAGTGAACTAGCATCTGTAATTCCGTTGTTATTTAGAGCTAGATCTCTAAGTTGAGTCAAGAGTGCAAGGGAGGAAGGATCGCTAATCTGATTATTGCGCAGGAATAGATCTCTAAGGTTGGCTAGTTCCGATAAAGGGCTGGGATCGCTGATCATATTGTCATTCAAATGCAGTTCTTGCAGGTTTACCAGTCCTTCAATTCCCTCTAAGCTCTCAATCATGAGATTACTTGCATTCAAAAATCTGAGGCCGATCACATCCTGAGGACGGATAATCTCTGTCGGGATCCCAAGTTCTTCCCGAACAGCAGCTTCAAGGTTGGGATCAGCGAATGTGATACTTTCGGTAAATAGAACATTCACCTCTCGATCTTGTAGATTAGGGATCAGTGTATTGATGGAATTGAAACTGAGAGGATTGTTGCGAAGATCGACTATGTCACCACTATCAAGACCAAGATTATCCACGAGTGACTGGATATCAGCGATCTGGTTTGCAGCTAGATTTAGATCATTTAAGTTGATCAA
>CAZONZ010000513.1:0-2941 GCA_964581005.1 uncultured bacterium | reverse complement strand
AGCCGATTGTCTCGTGTAGGCTAACCAACAATCACGACTCAAGATCCCCTGGAAGATCTCGGATCATAAGGATTCTACCTCCTTGGAACTGCGACTTGGGGCTACAAACATCACACAGACTTCCTTAGAGGTGACCACTCACAGCCAATGGTTCACAGCATCTAGACGATAGCTGGTCTTATCCACACACCGCACCCCCGGCTGTTGGATGATTTCCCACCCCTGTTCATAGCTCGGATACAAGCTCTCACAAAACCACTGATGCCTCTTCGACAAACTGCCTTGCGACAGGGGAATACCCAAAATCGTTTCGACGACATAGCGCTGTTTAGCCCAACTCAAGCGACCCCCGTATCCCAGCCATCCCACTAAACGGCTTAGGAGAGCTCCATAACTGAAGTCTGCTCGACATCCTAAGGGTAATGAGGCATAGCCTTGCCAGCCACAATCAGGACATCTATTACTCTGTCAGGTCAGAATTGAGGGGTAAAGATGCTTCAGATTAATCCGTTCATCAGCCGTTGTAAAACGCCAATCAATGGTGCGGCATTGCCCATTTCGCCGTTGTTCCCAAGCCTCTACCTCTCGTTGTAAAGTCTCTCGGTCCGGGATGCGTTGCTCCAGACATTGACGCGACAGCACACTCAGCTCAATTTCAGACATATTCAGCCAACTACCATGCTTGGGGGTATAGTGGATCTCTAACTTATCCAGAATCGTTTCGCTTCAGCAGCCTCAAACGTTTTGTAGAGGGAAGCCGGACGATGGGGATTGAGTTGGTCCTGCACCAGCCGAATCTTGCTCGCCTCCGGATAGCACTCATCCACTAGGTATTTCATGGGCATAGTCATTAGTATCAACCAAATTCACCTCTCAGATCAAGCGTGACGCTACACTAGGTGCTTTGGTCAAGCCTTTGCTAGAAATCTCCTAAGCCATTGCCTGGAGAACCCGATCGATCTGCTCTAAACTCACCTGATCCGTGATCTCCACCTGACCAATCTGCTTTGGGAGGATAAATCGGATCCGACCCTCTTTCACTTTCTTATCGGCCTGAAGTCCTTGGATCACGGTGGCAAAGGGGATCTCAGAGGGCCATGTGGTGGGTAATCCAGCTCGCAGGAGTAGGTGATCTTGACGCTCTCGATCGGAGGTGGACCACCAGCCCATCTGATCAGCTAATTGACCTGCTGCCACCATTCCCACTGCCACAGCTTCCCCATGCAAATAGCGGCGATACTCAGTAGCACTCTCCAACGCATGACCCAAGGTGTGTCCGTAGTTCAAGATCGCTCGCAACCCTTTTTCCCGTTCATCCTGTTGTACTACGAGGGCTTTACACTCCGCCGCCCGCACCAACACATGATCGAGCTCCCCAGTCCGAAACTCCTCATAACGCTGCAATCCGGGCAATTGTTCTAAAAACTCGATTAGATCCGGGGCTTGGATGACGCCATACTTGATCACTTCCGCCAGGGCCGATCGAAACTCACGCTCAGGTAAGGATCGCAACACATCAGGATCGATCCACACTAGTCGAGGTTGGTGAAAGGCACCGATCAGATTTTTGCCACTGGGATGATTGACCCCCGTCTTGCCCCCGATTGAGGCATCCACCATCGCCAGCAATGAGGTGGGCACCTGCACAAACGCGATCCCCCGTAACCAGGTTGCCGCTGCAAATCCTGTCATGTCTCCGATCACGCCTCCCCCCAAAGCCACCATTGTCGAGGATCGCTCCAGTCCGGCGGCTAGAGCGGCGTCATAGATCTGAGTGATCGAGTGTAAGGTTTTGTGTTCTTCTCCAGACGGGATTAGACAGACCGATACCCGCAAGCCTGCTTCCACCAGACTCTCGGAGACAAGGGATCCATACAAATCGAAGATCTCCGGATGGCTGACGATCAGCGCTTTGCCCTTTAACCCTCTCGCCACCATCTGATCACCCAACTGGCTCAAACTCTGGGAGGCGATCACAATGTCGTAGCGGGTGGTGGCAAGTTTAACGGGAATGATCTGGGCAGACATCAGAGGGGAAGGGAACGAATCGGGGACCATGATCAAACCATCCGCAAAATGGGGAGTGAGTCTTTAAAGTGTACGCGATCTTCAGATCCTTGGAGAGGAGATCCCAGATCTATCGATCCTGTTCTGTCAATGGGGGCTCGATCTTTGTGCAGCAAGAGATTCTCGCTTGGCTAACCCCAGCTAGCAGAGTTTAACCCCTTGTGGTCAGTCAAGGCAGACATGATGGGCAAACCCCCTGCAGAAAGCTGCTTTATGGATCACGACAGCTGCACTCGGCGATCGAAACAATCCATGATGGACAGGCCGAACGGCATTCGGGGCTCAACGAAGTACACTATGTATCGGGAGAAAGTTACTATAAAACGGGAAAACGGATCTGTTCGATCAAAGCAGGCCACTATGCAACGGCAGAACGGATCTATTCGATCAAAGCAGGTCACTATGCAGCGGGAGAAGGTCACTATGCAACGGGAGAACGGATCGATGCGATCAAAGCAGGTCACTATGGATAAGGAAAACGGCTGCCGGGGATCGTTGCACCGCGATTTAACCTCTTGCAGCCATGAGGGATCTTGGAGGATCCCCCTTGTGGTCAGTCACGACAGAATGACTGGGCAAACCCCTTGCAGAAAGCTGCTTCATGGAGATGCTACTCCTCAAAACCAGGATGACTGACGACTAGAGTCGCGTTCTCCCTATCCCGGAGTCGGATCAGTATAACTTTTTAGACGTGATGGCAAGGCGTAGATGGTGGATCCAGGGTTTTGGCCTCGACAGCCTGTTTACGGAAGAGGATCTAAGGTTAGGGATCAGCCAGAGATCGTGGGCAGAAAGAGCTTGATCGCTCCAACCACCAAAGCGAGGATAAACCCGACGACCACCGATCGATTAATAAACTCTTGGGTATCCAACC
>CAZONZ010000512.1:0-2943 GCA_964581005.1 uncultured bacterium | reverse complement strand
CCAGGTGGTTATTTCATGCATTTCAGCACTATTTCGCCCCTGAACGTTTCGCACATCATGATCGTATGCTAGGGTGGATCGGATAAAGTCGCCCTAGAAGGGCGAGGCTTTAGACCCAGTTCTTCGGTAAGTCAACAAAGAAAACTGTATCTGTCTTCATCAAGGAATATCCGAACAGGATCCTTTTGATTGTGGTAAGGATCCTGAGGGTGGCTGCTGCTGGAGTGCTATTGATCGATGTAGCTTTCACGATGATTGGCCATCGACAGTCTAGATCAAGATTTCTTGGAGGGCTGATCGGAGCTGCGGGTAACTGAACGTAAAGCCAGCGTGTTGAGTCTTGACGGGTAAAACTCGTTGGCCCGTTAGCACCACTTGAGCTGCTTCACCTAAAAGGATCTCCAGGGCCAATGCGGGGACAGGTAGCCACGAGGGGCGTCCGATCACTTGACCTAACGTTTGGCAAAACTCAGCCATCTGAACCGGATGGGGTGCTGTTCCATTCAAAACCCCTGTCACTGAGGCATTTCGGATCCCAAAATCAATTAACCGAACCAAATCCTGGCGATGGATCCACGAGAGCCACTGGCGTCCTGATCCGATCGGTCCACCGATAAAGGCTTGGAACGGTCCCATCATCTGAGCTAAGGCTCCTCCCTCCCCTCCCAACACAATTCCAGTCCGCAGGATCACTAGCCGAACTCCCAGATCTGTAACAGGTGTTGCCGCCGCTTCCCAGGCTTGGCTGACCTCAGCGAGAAAATCTTGACCTGGAGGGCTGGTCTCATCCAATTCTCGATCATCCGGTTGGGGGCCGTAGTACCCCACCGCCGATCCACTGATCAGAACCTGAGGTTTTGGGGAGAGCGATCGAATGGCTTCAACTAAAGCTTGGGTGCCTTCCACTCGGCTCCGACGGATCTCGGCTTTTTTCTCAGGGGTCCAGCGACCATCGGCTAGAGGTTCACCAGCAAGATTCACAATCGCAGTGCTGTCATTAAGCGTGTTAGCCCAGGTTTGGGGTTGAAGCGGATCATAAGCCGTATGGATCACCTGCGGATGATCAGCGAGGATCCGGCGGCTAGCATTGGCATTCCGAGTCAGCACTTGCACCGTATGCCCATCAGCAAGCAGCAGAGCCACCAGACGTCGGCCCACAAAGCCTGTCCCTCCTGTGATCGTGATCCGCATTGGCCGCTTCCTCCCTCTGATCAAAAAACTCAATTAGCCGAATCTCAATGATCCGATCCCCAGCATAGACACCTCTGGATCGAAAGTTCAAATGCACGTTCGAGTCCTTGGGGAATTGCCTTGGAATAAACCTGAGATAAAAATGCGCAACTTGTCCTTCCCAAGGGATCTCAAGCTCGCTTGCCCCGTTTAGGATAGTTGCAGCGATCTGAGGCTAGACATGAGCGAAGCCAGCAACTCTAACCCATCCCATTCGACCGAAGAGTGGACTCCCCCACCCCCACCCATGATGCAGCGGCCCAAACCCAAGGCACCCCAAGCCCCTGCCAGTGGCATCTCCACTCAAGTTGATCCAGCAATGACACCTCCCCCTAGCCTGGATCGCCCCTCCTTTGATCCCTCTGCTCGTGCGGGTCAAGCTCCAGGACGAGCCCCCGTACCAACGGTTGCCCCTGCCCCTCCACAATCTGGTATGGCTCCTCCCGCCATGCCAGCACCTCCTGCCCGCGTGGCTCCCCCACCGATGCCGCCTCGCGTGGGTGCTCCGCCTGTAGCTCCTCCCACAGGTGGGATTCCTGGACGGGGTGGCCCCCCTGGTGCCCCTCCTGCTCCTGGACGTGCTGCGCCTGCTGCTGCGCCTGCTGCCCCACGTGCTGGACAGCTGACCCTGCGCCAGTTAGTCCAAGAAGCGTTTGACAATGGCTACTCCGATATTCACTTGGGTGTGGGCGAAGTCCCTCGCTTCCGGGAGCGCGGTAAAATGATCACCACCCAATATCCGATCACCACAACCGAAACCTTTTACGAATGGCTGCGGGAGAGTTTACCGGAAAGCCAGATCCGCCAGTTTGAAGAATGTTTGGAGTTGGATACAGCGGTTCAATACGAAGGCTTGGTCCGTTGCCGGGTTAACGCTTTTGTCTCCTTATTGGGTCCGGCGATCGTCATGCGTTTAATCCCGATCAAGATCTTGACGCTGGAACAATTGCGGGCTCCGGATGTCCTGCGCAGCATCTCCGAAGAACACAAAGGCTTGGTGCTGGTGACGGGACCGACCGGATCGGGTAAATCAACCACGATGGCGGCCATGGTGGACTACATCAACAACAGCTTCCAGAAGCACATTATCTCGATCGAAGATCCGATTGAATTTGTCCACCAGAGTAAAAAATCCATGATCCGACAACGGGAGGTTGGCATCCATACCCTCGAATTTGCCAATGCGCTCAAAGCCTCGTTGCGGGAAGATCCGGATGTGATTCTAATCGGTGAGATGCGGGATCGAGAAACGGTGGATACGGCGATCAAGGCAGCTCAAACCGGCCACCTTGTGTTTGGAACATTGCACACCAACAGTGCGGTCAAAACCATCGAGCGTTTGTTGGGGATCTATCGACCGGAAGAACAAGAACCGATGCGGATGCAGTTGGCTGAAACACTGGTGGGGATCATTGCTCAGACCCTGGTCCGAACCACTGACGGCAAACGAGCTGCAGCCCACGAGATTTTGCGCAACACTGACGCGATCCGTGACTATATCAAGCGAGGTCAAGTGGACGAGGTCGAGGAGTTGATCCAGCAAGATCAATTTGAGGGCATGTCAACAATGAACCAGTCGCTGTTCAATCTCTATCAAGAAGGCCGGATCACTGAGGAAACCTGTTTAGAGGCAGCGCCCAGACGCAACGAGATGGCCCAGTGGTTGCGGGGTCGGATCTAGCGCCGTTCGAGTTTGGGTTCAGGGCCAGACAC
>CAZONZ010000511.1:0-2946 GCA_964581005.1 uncultured bacterium | reverse complement strand
TCCAAAAGTTTGGAGAATCATATTGGGGCAATCTTCTGTTTTCTCCATCACTATAATGCATCCTTACCTTTATATGACTACCCGTATAGGACTACCCGACTCTCAGACATGCTTTGACCCAAGCAGGGATCACCCGTGAGGAATTCTTGGCTGCTTATGAGACTGTATAATCCAATCCACAGATCGATGAAGCTTTAAGGTAACAGATCAGCAACACAGATCTGTCGTTGCGGCAGGATCAAGGGCTCAACTCGATCTTGAACGTGATAAACACACTGTTCGACATAGATCCATTGACTGGGATCGTTAGGATCCTGTTGGGGCAGGCGATACACTTCCAAACAACGGTCTACTAGATTGAGGATCCAATACTCCTGGAGTTGAGATTGGGCATAGAGCCGAGTTTTCACCTGCTGATCAAAGGCCAGAGTGCTATCGGATACTTCGATCACCAACAGGGCTGTCGTGGGATGAGCTTCGACATAATCGCGGATGGATCCGGCAATAACAGCAACGTCGGGTTCGGGTTCTGATCGATCAGTGAGAGCTAATGGTTTTTGCTGGCGAACATAGAATGCTCCACCGCAAGCGTGTTGTAAGGCTTCTGCAACCAGATCAACAGCACTTGCATGAGAGCTCTTCATGGGACTCATCTCAACGACCTGCCCTTCGATTAGCTGGATCCTACGATCCTGGAAAAGCCCTAGATCCCCCATCTGCTCATACTCAGCTCGTGTCCAGAGGTGAGGACGCGGATCCTGATCTTGAATGGCATCGCGGTTCAAGAGTTGCATGGGGTGAAGAGGTTCACAACGATCGGACAAAGGCTTCGATCCGGCGTAAGCCTTCTTCAATGGTAGCCAGATCGGTGGCATAGGAAAGGCGAACGTAATCATCAGCCCCAAAGGCAATTCCAGGGATCGCGGCGACTTGATGCTGCTCCAACAACCGGGTACAAAATTCAACGGAATTCAGTCCCATTTGGGCAATGCTAAACCAGAGATAAAACGCTCCCATCGGCTTCGTGCATTCGATCCCAGGGATGGCTGACAGTCGATCCAGCATGATCCGACGGCGCTGAGCAAAGGTCTCTCGCATCTGGGCAACACGGGTCTCGGACACTGGATCTTGAAGAGCTGCTAGCGCTCCGTATTGAGCAAAGGTGCAGACATTCGAGGTGCTGTGGCTTTGAAAACTGATCGCGGCATCGATCAAATCCTGAGGTCCAGCCAAATAGCCGATCCGCCATCCGGTCATTGCATACGCCTTGGCAAAACCACTACTGAGGATGGTTCGATCCTGTAATGCTGGATGGACAGTGGCAAAACTCACATGCGTCGCCCCATCGTAAATCAGCTTTTCATAGATCTCATCCGAGACCACGTAACAGGAATGCTGCAGGATCACTTCTGCCAAAGCTTCCCACTCGTCTCGCTGGTAAACGCTGCCGGTTGGATTGTTGGGGGAATTCAGCACAATCAGTTTGGTGTTGGGCGTGATCGCAGCTTTGAGTTGCTCAGCTGTGAGTTTGAAGCCGTCTGCTGCACTGGTTTGAACCAAGACAGGTTTGGCGCTAGCAAGTTTGGCCATCTCTGGATAGCTAACCCAGTAGGGAATCGGAATGATCACCTCATCGCCAGGATCGAGCAGGATCATGAAGAGGTTGAGCAAGGTTTGTTTGCCCCCGTTGCTGATCATGATCTGGCTAGGGGAGTACGTGAGATGGTTCTCGTGCTGAAGTTTGGTAGCGATCGCTTGGCGCAGTTGAGGCAGTCCAGCTACAGGTCCATATTTGGTTTGACCCTGTTGAAGAGCGTCGATTGCAGCAGCTTTGATGTGGGCTGGAGTGTCAAAATCGGGTTCACCTGTACTAAAACTGCAAACTGAGATCCCGGCAGCCTGCATCTCTTTGGCCTTCGCTGCAATAGTCAGCGTTGCCGCAGGGGTTAGATCAGAGACTCGATTTGCAAGTCGGTTGGCCAGCACCACAGTTTTGCCTCACCCATCTCAATGGTTTTCTAAGTCCGTAGCACTTTGATCACGGTTTTGTCGGTGGCTAATGCAACATTTTGCTGGATCCTAGCCCATCATCCTGGGCAAGCAACCCATTCCTACTTTGCCCCAGAACCACGATGGATCCTACTGAGCTGAGGCTGGACTCATTTGAAAGGATTAGGAATGAAGGGATTAGGCAGCTGGAAGTAAGCGGGTGCCATCCACCAAGAGAAGCTCATGGCCTTCTCGATCCGCAAGGAGATCCCAAAATTCACCATCTTCCACTCCAGGCAAGAAGCCCTCCAGATTCAAGATCAGGGGGGGGAATTGTTTGCCTCCAAGGGGCTTGCGTTTGACCGTGACTTCAATCGATCCGTTGGCAACCTGAACGTTACCTCGGATGTTAAATCCTTCTTCAATATCATCGGGGGCCAAGGGAAACTCTTCATCCCCTTCTGAGGCTTCCGGATCATCGGTTGGGATCGCCAAAATGCGGATCACGCTCAACCCCAAGGTTTGACCCGCACGCGGCTGAGGATGAGCATAAAACCAATAGGGGCGTTGGCTTTCCATGCAGTGGGTGAAGCGGCGAAGCAGTTGGATCCGTCCCGGTGTGGCGGGATACTCCGATCCGTCGTCTGTGATCAAGGTTCCTTGGGCATAGGCATTGGGGAGGGGTTGCAAGATTCCCTTAACTAACCCTAAAGCTCGATAGTGCAATTCATGGTGAGGAGTTGGGATCGGTTTCATACTCAAGTTCAGCGTCAGATCAAAATACGGATCGCTAGCTTCAACCACTAGCCGGGCGCAACGTCATTGATCCAGACTACCTCAACGGATCGGGATCTTCGTCACATCAGACCGTAAACTTTGGAGGGATCGGATGAGTCGAGGGCGAACAACGAGGGAACTGTTGAGGGGAGGAGAGGACTGGACTAGAATCAGGACTAG
>CAZONZ010000510.1:0-2946 GCA_964581005.1 uncultured bacterium | reverse complement strand
ACTTTCTCGTAGATGTCCTGCAGGAGGAGCTGACACTGGATCGAGGGCAGATAAACTTGAGACTCGATCCCTTTGATGTCCACCAGATTCCACGCCGACTCTCCTTGTCTCTGATAGTGTTCTAAACTGACCTGATCCTGAGAGACCAGCAAATATTCCTGTAGAGAAGGGAGTTGACGGTAGCGACGAAACTTCTCACCCCGGTCATAGGAGGAAGTGGAAGGGGACAAGACCTCCACGATCAGGGTGGGGTTAAGGAGCGTGTCTAATTGGTCATCTAGGAATTGAGGACCCTCACAGGTGATAACGATATCGGGATAGGTGTAGAACTCAGCTTGATCGACAGCGACTCGCATATCCCCAACGTAGAGCTCGCAAGGTCTAGAACGGAGTTGTGTATGGAGACTGGCAAAGAGGTTACCCGATATGAGGTTGTGTCTGCGGCTGGCCCCAGTCATGGCTACCACTTCGCCATTGATATACTCACTCTTGATCTCAGCCTGTCGTTCCTGAGTGAGGTACTCCTGCACAGTCAGCTGAGGTCGTGGTTGGGCAATCATGGAACCCTCCTTGAGCTGGTGAGTTATCTCAATTATGGATCTTGTCCCCACCTGAGCCCATGCCCCCACCTGATCTCACCTGTAGGATCGTGATCGTCCTGTCTCTGGCTGACCGTGGCCTACGATAACGTCTGCAAGTTCCTGATTGAGTCCTTTCCTCGGTCCTATCTCGGCTGGATCCTGGAGCAGTCAATCACGGATCCCCCTCAGATCCTGAAGACAGAGCTCCCTGTTGAACCTGTTCGGGCTGATTTTGTCAGTTTCTGGCAGGTAGGGGGTCGGATCGTGCATGTGGAGTTCCAAACGGAGCCCAAGCAGAATGTGCCTTTGTGGATGCTCAATTACTTTGCTACGCCTTCGGCAGGCTCCGCCAACGGCTTCGGACTCTCTACGGATTGGATGTGCTCCAAGTGGTGATCTATCTCCAAGAGACCGGATCTGAGCGAGTGTCTGTAACGGAGTTTCGCTCTGAGAATACGTTCCATCGCTATCAGGTCATCCGGATGTGGGAACAAGATCCTGAGGTGTTTCTGCAGGATCCGGAGCTATTGCCCCTAGCGGTACTGGCCCGTGCTGAATCTCCGGAGGGATTGGTGCAACAGGTGGCCCAGGAGGTAGAGCGGGTGGAGGACAAGAAGAGGCAGTCCGATCTGGCCGCTTGTGCCGAGGTGTTGGGTGGGCTACGGTTTAGCAAGGAACTACTACGGGGGCTGTTCCGGGAGGAGCTTGTGAAAGAATCCGTCATCTATCAGGAGATCCTGCAGAAAGGTGAGCAGAGATCCCAGCAGACCTGGGTGGAAAGCCTACTGCGCTCTAAGTTTGGTGAGATCGATCCTGAGTTGCCCCGGATCATGCCAGCGATGATGCTTCTATCTCCAGAAGAACTAGCACCCCTGCTGCTCAATGGTGATCGGGGGCTGCTGCTGCGACAGTTCGACTCTGAGTCATGAAAAAACCTGTCATCTATCTGGAGATCCTGCAGGAAGGGATTCAAGATGGCAGCCAAGAGAAAGCCCGACAGATCGCTGTCAAGATGCAGGTAGAGGGAATAATGGATGTAGAGCTCATCGCCCATATGACGGGATCACTCAATGGCATCCAGCTTTTCTGGATCTGGGTCAGACGCTGGAGGAGTGTGCTGAGCGCTACCGCCAGTTTTGTGCTCGCTATCGATCGCAACCGAAGCCGGAGCGAAAGAGCCGATGGGGATCGCGCAAGCTGGCGGGTCTGGAGATCAAGGGCAAGCCCAAGAAGATCTCACCGGGACAGATGGCTCTATGGGAGAAGATGCTGACCCTCAAGGCGGAAGAGATCCTGGAGGTGGCCCGGAAGTTTATCGAGGCAAACTGTTTCGATCCAAAGCTTGGCGTTCCTTAGATCTTGATCCCGGTGCCAGGTAATGAGGTCGGCAAAGCCTGATCCGGTCGTGGGCGGGGACGTGATCACAATTCTTTACGGATCGCTGGATCGCTTACGGGCTAGTCTCTAAAGGTCTCGATGAAAGAAAGAAGCCATATCTTTAAACAATTCCAGAAACTGGCTGTACTAAGAGCTTCGGACGAACATAATAAATCCCAACGACGAGGCGACCAGAAGGAAGAGCGAGCGATTGGATTGGAAAGCATGGAGATGTTTAGACATAGGAGAGGGAGGTACCCCGGAGAGGCTTGCCGGATCACATCCTGGTCCCAATTGATCTCCGAATACTCTAGCCAACTTCCACTCTGACGCCACTGCACGGCATCGCCGAAGGTGTAAACCCAATGATCATACAAATACAGAAGTAGTCGGGTAGAGCATTGACGGTGGCCACCTCGCCATTGACCTCCAGAACACACATGCCGACCTCTGCAGGTCACGTTCATAGCGCCCTGAGGACCCTGATAGCAGCAGATATCTCCTGGCCGCAGCTGCGGTAGAAATCGGTTTCTGGTGGCTGCTTGCTGGATCCTCACTGGTTGTTGAGGTTGAGGATTAGCTGGCTGTGATCCAAACTCACCGGACAGTCTCTGCACCACCACCTGCATCTGCGTGGGAAAGTCTTCACTGAAGCCCTGGATCACCTCCACCAGCTCGACAAACATCTTCCGCACCACTTGATGAAGAGCATCCACCTCGATCTGGAAGTCATCTTGTTGCCCTGTGGGCCGCCAAGGGCGAACGCGCAAGCGGTGACCTGTCACAGGTTGGGTGGTTGGCTCGTTTGGCACAAGTACAGGTGTTTTGGCCAGGGAAGTCTTATCGCAAGGGTCTGGGAACTGGATCCCACCGACTAGATCTTCCAGTAATGCAGACAGATCTTCTGGTTTCTTCGGCATGGGCACCAGATACAGATCCTGCTTGGATCGGGTCAGGGCCACGTAGAGCAGATTCCTTTCCTGCTGCC
>CAZONZ010000509.1:0-2948 GCA_964581005.1 uncultured bacterium | reverse complement strand
GGAGTGGGATCGATTGCCCTTCGATCCAAGGTTTGGGGGGTAGCTCTTCGGGGACTTCTCTTAGAGGTTGATTGCGGATCGACCAAAGCTCATACCAACAGGCTCGCAAGATCTCAGCTTGGCTCCAGAGCTTAGTTGACTCAGCCAGACAGTGATCTCCCAGGTTCAGATAGGGCCGACCTGAGCGAAAACAAATTTCCGAAATATCGAGATAGCTCTGTCCCATCACGGCAGCCATGTGAGCCCAGGCAAAAAAGCTGACCTCCAATTCATAGAGAAGTTTTCCCCATGACAGTTGCGATTGATTTTCTCTTCGCTGGGACTGTCTGAGCTGGACTTGGCGGGTCATTGGATCCTTAGTGAGCAGTGAGAAAACCTTTTCCCAATAGGCCATGATCAGGCTAGATCGGTGCCAATTGACAGGAATAAAGCCTGCATTCGGCTAATCTATTGCAAGATCTTATCACTAATTGTGTTCGTTACAGTGAAGTCCCTTTCCTCAGAACCCTGAAACAGAAAAAAGAGGGGCTGTGGATGCTACTCCCATGTGTATAGCTAATCACCAGCCCCATCAGGGTCGCACTAGAGGTTGTTCTTGAGAAGCAAACTAGCTAGCTCACGTGAGAACAGTCTAAACTTATTGAGAGTTATTCGCAAGTAATTGGCTTGAGGATCTTGTTAAATTTAGTAAAGTCTTCCACACATGACTAGCCCACCAGGAGCTGAGCTTCGTTTCTAGGTTTGATCCAGAGATGGATCATGGCGACACTCCACCAGGGTAAGTAGGAGCTTCTTGAGATCATTTCTAACAAGTTGTTGATTAGCTAATTTTGTAGCAACAGCTACAGATCCCGACTCTAATCAAGGAGATCAACTGTATTTCAACAGATATCCAACTGCTGGAGTGATAACCTGTCTGATCCACCCCATCCCTTCGCCACCCAGTGACATAGTCTTAACATCCTCATAATATTCCTTGCCCCTAGGGATAACCCTATTTCTGGGAAAGCGGTGATTAACTTAGAAGTGTATTTCTGCAAGCTCCCAGGTCAGTCATGACAAACTCTCAACTCCGATCCCGACGCTTTGTGCTGAAACTGCTGGCCTGTGGAGGGGCCGGAGCCTGGTTAGCAGCCTGCGGAGGTGGATCGTCCTCAACCGTTGCTGTTTCTCCAACGGGACAAACCAGTTTCCCCCAAGGAGTCTTTAGTGGGGATCCAACCAGCATGGGTGCCGTCTTATCGACTCGTGCTCTACCCAGTTCATCAACTGCCAGTTTTTCCGTTCAACTGCAAGTATCGAGTAGCCCCACCTTTGACTCCGTTTTACAAGAATTTCCCCTGACGGCTCGCCAGAGTGCTGGGGATAACTATCGCTTGGATCCCGGTGATTATATCATTCGTCAAGTGGTCGAGGATCTGGCCCCCGCTCAAAGCTACTTCTACCGTTTTGTTGGCCCAGAGGGATCCACCAGTCCGATTGGATCCTTCCGGACCCTTGGGGCCAGTGGAGATGGCCGTTCCTTTCGGTTTCTACACATCAGCTGTGCCAATGAGCCTCCCTTTACCGTGGCACGAGGGATGTTACAAGAAGGTGAGGTTGATTTTATTTGCTTCAATGGCGATACCGTCTACGCCGATCGCTACTGGTTGGATCTGCTACCCACCGAAAGTTTGGACTTTTATCGCAGCCTCTACCGGGATCAACGCGATCCAAACTATGCCGGAGAGGAGTTTCCCCAACTCTTTTTACGCACAGCCTTTGTGATCAATTGGGATGATCATGAGGTGATTGACAACTACAGCGGCCAGGGAGATGCGGGTGGATCGGCAACCCAGTTGGATGATACCACAGGGCAAACCGATGATGTTGAAAGCCTCCAATTGCTGGGTTATCAGGCTTTTTATGAATACAACCCTATTACCCCGCAACTCACAGATGTTTCTGGAGTCAACTCCCAGGATCGGTTGTTCCGTAGTTTCCGAGATGGTAATGCTGAGTTTTTTGTCCTGGATCTTCGCCAATACCGGGATCTGTCAGTGTTTACCCCTGTTTTGCCAGTTTTGCCGCCAGGATTAACCCAGGAAGAGTTTCTGGCCCTTGCCGGATTGACAGAGTTACCGCCTGAACAATTAGAGGTTCTCTTTGGCCCTCCTGGATCAGAAGCAGCTTTGCGAGCTTTACTGCGAGAAACCCCCCGGACGTTGATGGGAGAACCTCAAAAGAGCTGGTTCCTCGACGGCTTGCGTAACTCCACGGCAACTTGGAAATTTGTGATCAATGAATTTCCAATCACAGAAACCTTCTTCCGGGCCAATGATGTCTGGGAGGGCTATTGGCTAGAGCGGCAAGAGGTTCTCAGCTTCATTGAGAGCAACAATATCCAGAATGTAGTGTTTTTGACAGGGAACAATCACTCCGGGTTTATTGGACGGGTAAATCCAGGCCAGGATCCGCCGATTTGGGAAGTTTGGACTGGGCCAACGGGCAATAGTGTTACGGCAAACGACATTGATGAAGAAGGTGAAGCTCTAGGATTACCGGGGCGAGCCTCTGAGCTCTACTACCAGGTTTTGAATGGGTTCCTGGCTCCCGTGAATTCAGCAGTCCCTGAGCTAGGAGGTATTCCTGGAGTGACACTGAGTAGTCTATTTTTCCTAGAACTGGCCAAGCCAAACTATACCTCGGTTGATGTATCAGGTAGTCAGGTGATCATCCAACTCAAAGATGCTGATGGCAACCTGTTGATTGATCCGTTGGGTCGGCGAGGCGAGTTGATCTTACCGAGAGATTGAGTCGCTTCACTCGGATCGGGAGCAAGTCTGACGAGTGACAGTGACCCGTGTGCATCCAAGGATCAGGGTTGGGTTTGTTCCTCCAAGCTCAAGGTCGTCCTACCAAGATTCGTCGCAGTGCTCCAACCATAGCCGATAGGCTTGGTTGGGGGT
>CAZONZ010000508.1:0-2952 GCA_964581005.1 uncultured bacterium | reverse complement strand
AGGCAATCCGCGATCCCCGATCTTCTCCCAAATCTGACAAAACGGCTTCAAACTGAGCCCAATTCACACCACGCAGCACCAGCTGCTGCCCAGGTAACACCTCAATTTGACCAACCTGTAGCTGAGCCACCATGGATCCAACTCTATCCCTTGATCAACTTTAGAAACACCCTATTTCCTTCTGGTGTCTCCATCTTCACCTGTTGAGCCTCAATTTTCCTTGGCTCAATTTCCTCCGTTATAGCCCTAAACTCTTCCGGATCGCGATAAATCAGCTGACTCCTCTAGGATAGCCCTTGCCAAGCAATCCACAGCCAATGAAGTCAAGTTTTCTGTTGCACCGAGTATAAACGGAACAGGCAGAGATCGATTGAGGGTTCAATAGAAAAAATCCTGCCATCGGACAGCCTTGAAGCGGCGCATATAGAGCCAATCAAACCCATTCTTGAGACAGGTTGCGAGGTAACCCCTACCGATCAGCCAGCCTTTTTGCATGACTGCGATCCGATTGCCCACCGTGACACTGATAAACACGGTTTTCTGAGGAATGTAGGGATCCAAGGGCTGCCCTTGCAGTCGCTTGAGTAGATTCTGAGCAGCCACAGGTCCAGATCGAACCGCATAAACCCCTAGTTTCGGAAGGGCATCTCCTTCACACCACTCCTCTGATGATTCCTGGGATCCCTTGGAGTCCTCCGATCCAGATCCTGTATCCTCCTTGAATGTCCGGCAAAAATAGGCACAGTCTCCCATCGCTAGGATGTCTGGAAATCCCTGCACCTGGAATGTTGGCAATACCCGAATCGATCCATCAGATCCTGTGGGTAACCCGCTGCTCTTTAACCAATCTGGCACTCGTAGTCCAGCGGCCCAAAGCACTGTCTGACAGGGAATCTGGATGGCTTCAGGTGGAGGATCCCCTTTCGGCTGGATCGTAATCTGATTGGGTGTGATCGTTGTGACACGCATAGGAGCTAGAATCTCAATTCCGTGGTCCTGAAGTGATTCTTTAACCAGCTGTTGAAAGCGAGCAGGCCGATCATTGGGGATCTCAGCGTGACTTGAAACGAGAATAATCCTGGATTGATGTAGCGGGATCCCTGTCGTTTGGCTGGACTGACGGCAAAGATCATAGAGCTCTCCAACCAACTCCACGCCACTACTACCACCGCCAACGACAACAAAGGTGAGTAATCCTGCTGATCGATCCCCAGCTTGTGCTTTGATCCAACAGCGTTCAATCTGATCTTTTGCCGCTATCAGTTGATCCATGGGCCGCACCTTAAACGCAGACTCAATCCCAGGGATCCCGTGGGTTGCCACCTGACGACCGACATTGAGCAGCATCAGATCATAGGTCAGGTACTGTTTAACCAGGTGATCTCCATCATCGGTTTCAACCTCCAGCCGGTTCTGGGTTGGCCATACTTGCACGATCCGACCCTGGACATATTCGGCCCCGCTGGCTTGGATGGTGTCCAGTAAGGGAATTTTGACCAGATCAGAATTAAACCGACCACTCAGCAAGCGGGTTGTCATCCCGGAGTTGACTTGATAGGGGTAGGGATTGATCGCAATGACTCTGGCGTGGCCCTGCAGGGTTTGCAAACTGGGGATCGCTCCGTAGCCGCATCCGGCCAAGATCACCGTTGGGCGGGTGTTGGGGGTTGATGCTGGAGGTTCAAACGAGGACATCAGCAGATCCTGAAAATGACTTGAGCACGCTTGATCAGCGGGTAACTATAACAGATTGGATCACGATTATGAAGACTCGCAACATTTTACAATTGCCTGTGTCGAGCCCTACCTGCACCTCAGAGGTCGGGTGCTAGGGTAACGGAGGAGGTAAAAGTGCCTACCGAAAACATTTGATCGCCATTTGAGTTTGCAGCTTGAGGAGGATCTGTGAGCGAGCATTTGGATATGCGGGTTGTTAGAGAGCTGGCGGATCGCTACTCTCCTGATCAACTGGAACAATGCCTGATCTCAGAAATTGAAACTGGGCAAAATGCCTGTCTAAGTCATATCAGTCACTGTGGTGGACCCTGCTGTGATCAGGAAGTAGTCAATATCTTGGCTAAGGCTCAGGTCGTCCGTGAGTATATGGATGCCCACCATGCCCCAATCACCGAAGCCATCCGAGATCTCGGACGACGGATCCGAGCCCTGCAGGAAGTTTGCGTAGGCTAGGGATGATGTCTCCTACAAGCGCGATGCTCTCTTCATGCATGGATTGAGGCACCATATCATTAACCCTTCATCATAACGATCCGGATTGAACCACTTGTGTTTGATCCGGATCGCTTTGAGTGTCTGGCTTCGTTTGAATGGTATCGGGCGCATCTAAATCTGATCGGGAGTAGATCTGATCAAGGAGATCATCAGTACTTTGCAGAAGCCGAGGGTTGAAGCGGTTTTGCTGATCGTCGTCCATCAGGGGGAAACATTGGGACGGCAGATCAACACTGGCTAGCGGCAGCGGCAGCGAAGCACTAGGGGAGAGAAAGGCTTGGCAATAGGGAACATTAGTACGGGTTAGATCTGAAATAAAAGCAGCGGGGATGTTGCCCCAATAGGCAGCAATGATCTGTTGGGTGGTGTCGTCTGGCAAGATTTGATAGCGTAGCAAGATCCGGTTGTCAGGGAACCAGGCTTGGACCAGATGGCGAAGATCTTGCAGATCAAATCCGGGTTCTCTAGGGTCATAGATCAGGTTCATTCCCACTAAGCGACCATCGCCAAAATAGGCTTTCACCTCAAAGCCACGGGCATACACAGGTTCAACCTGATTCCAGACAGGAGGATAGACCGCTTCGCCTCCAGGTTGCAAGTGCCAGCGACTCCACTGCTTGGGATGGGTCCGATCATTGACAACAGAAACCGTCAGCCAATTGTTTTCGGTGGCATAGTTCAAGAACCGATCTTCCAACATGCCCAAATACATCATTTCTA
>CAZONZ010000507.1:0-2952 GCA_964581005.1 uncultured bacterium | reverse complement strand
TGACCCAGGGAATCTCCACCCATATCGCCTAGCGATTGGGTGGAGAGGATGTCAAGAAAGCTTCAATGCCTGCAAGTTGGATTCTTGCTTTACGATGGGTAAAGTGATCAGCTATCTTGCTTAACATTGTCTTGATGGCTTGAATGGTGTTGACCTATCAGGATCAGAACGTATGGACACGACAACTCTGAGTGTTTTCGCTGCTTATGGCCTGCTGGCGGGTCTTTACCTGCTTGTGATCCCTGCAATTGGGCTGATTTATGTGGATCGGCGCTGGCACAGCAGCAGTGCCTGGGAGAAAGTGGTGATGTTTTTTGTCGTTTTCTTCTTCTTTCCCGGTATGCTCCTAGTGAGTCCCTTCATTAACGTTCGGCCTCAGCCTCGCTCGTTGTAACCTACCTAGGCTGGCTTGACTGAGATCGATGCGAAAGATCCAGATCCATCAAGAGGGTTCAAAGGCAAGATCATGCGGCGGCTAGATATCTTAGGGCTGGGCCTGTTATTGCTCCTAGTGGGTGGAGGTGTTTATGGCAGTTTACAGGTGATCGGCCTGGACGCTCAAGTTGCCCAAACCTGGGCTAGTGGTTTGTTGTTGGCAGGAGTGGTGGCCTGGATTGGGGTTTATCTGAGCCGCGTGTTGACCCAGCGGATGACCTTGCAGAAGCAACAGACAACCTATGAGATGGAGATCCTGAAGCAGCGATTAGCTGACATGTCACCCGAAGAATTGGCTGCCTTTCAAGCCGAACTGGAGGCAGACTCTGAGGCAGAGCTTGCCGCCGAAGCCGAAATCGATCTGCAATCCTCGGAAGCGCCAGAATCTCGGCCCCCTCAGTCGGTGGAGAGCTGATCGGGAACTTGAATCCTAGTTTGACCGACCCCCTACTGTAACCCTAAAACCGGCATTACTCAATGTATAAGCCACAACAGTTCTTAATCGAAAAGCAAGGCAAAATAGACCGAACAGTGTGACCCAACCTACCATCATAGGTGGGTCGGCTATTGATCTTGATGGGGCAGTCGTCTGTAACCATGTCTTCAGATTTATCCAAAACGATCTTGATTGCTCAATATCGAGCATGGCAAGCCGACCTATGGCAGCTTGTGTTTGAGTCCCAAGGTCATCATGTTTTGCTTGAACAACCTCGCGCTGAACTTATCGAGGTGATCACAGCACGCAATCCTGATCTCGTTATTGTCGATATGTCCACAGGCACCTTCAATCCTTATGCTCTCTGCCGCAGTTGTCGGGCTGAGTCTCCAGGGCTGCCCGTGATCCTGACCCATCCCCCTGATCGCAAAATTGATCCTGCTGAACACCGTTGGGCCACGTATCAAGGTGCGGCTGACGTTCTTCCCTATCTCATTCAAGATCCAGAAACCATTGCCAACACCCTTGCCTCAATTTGCCAACTTGCAGGTTGGTCTACCCCCTTGGATCGCCCCTCCCTGGATCTCTGTCTCACCCAGATTGGCATCTTCCCGGAAGCACCTGGATCACAGCCCATGGATCTTGTTCCCCTTGAGCCAGTTGAACTGAATACAAACGGTTCTGCTCTTGTTTCAAGCAATGGAAGCTCTTCAAATCACAAGGCCCAGTCTGCCCCAGCGAAAGTTAAGCATCAGATCCTCTATCGGGGGCGAGTGGTTGGAAAATCATAATCCGGAAAGAGGAATTCACCGGAACAGAGCCAGCATAAAATGTGGAAGCTGCTCCCCTCCCAGTCGGTCCGGGCAGTTGGATTCTGTCACCCGCGCCCCTAACAGCAATCCTTGCAAGTCCACCACGAGATGTCGCTGACGGCCTCAAAGCTGTAGACCTACCCCCTTTTTTCGGCGGTCTTCACCGACTGAGAATTGACAATGGCTACCCTTGAAATCGTGGGGCAGCATTTCCCACTGGCAACCGGTGCGGAGAATGCGGAGAACAGAGAAAATAACCTTAGGAATTTCACGCAGGTCAACCGGACTGGACTGCCCGAATCCTTTAGGAATTGGAAGACAGGATTGGAGAATCTTCCACTCAATATCACTGAGATCACTGGGATAGGTACGACGGTAAAAATAGATGCATTTGCCCTGACATCAAGATAGATCACGCGGTAATCTTACTCCCACTGTTGCTGAAGACGCCGCAATTCTGTACTCTTTCCACAGCCGCGATGCCCCGTAAACAGGACGGTCCCGAACTATCCCGGATCGAGAAATTCTAGCCGATTACTGACTCCTTGGATCGCTTCTGTTTGCCGAATATCTGAAAGCGAAAGTAATACCTAATCGTTTCTCCGGAGAGTGGGCCAATATCACAAGCTTGAAACGCTTCTTTCAGGGTTGTAGCCCTATCAGTGGGCAGAGACATCGTTGGGTGACACCTTTCTCCTAAAACCTATCACAACTTGATTTTGGTAGAGTGATCTGTCATTATATTGCCATGATGCAGAGGTTTTGATCGTTATCGTTGCACCGGAATCAGCCTTAGCTCAAGCATTGATCCAGATGGCAAAAGTCATCGCGGGTAAAGAGTCTGTTCTGGCTTATGTGTCGTGATTCTTGATTCATTACACCCTATGACAATGAACTCTGAACTCAAACCAAACGGAAGTCGGATCCACCGAATCTTGACGAACATATGTTCTGATGCACTGACTGAGAGCAGAGATTTCTACGTGCGATTGTTTGATTTTCGTGTTGCCTTTGATAGCGACTGGTTTGTGAATGTGATCTCCGAAGACAAGCAGCTTGAGATCGGGATCATCCATCGATCGAGCTCGATTGTCCCAGAAGCAGCACGAGGTCATCCTACTGGATTCGTGATCACGTTTGTTGTGGAGGATGTCGAACACGTTTACCAAATCGCAGTCTCTGAAACCATGGACATTATTGAGCCCCCCACGACACGTTTTACGGGCAGCAGCGTTTGCTACTCAGGGATCCTAACGGATTAATCATTGA
>CAZONZ010000506.1:0-2966 GCA_964581005.1 uncultured bacterium | reverse complement strand
CTTTCCCCGCTGCATAGTGAACTTCTTAGATCCCCGAATGCCGTTCGGCCTCTCCCTCAGGGCTGCTGTCGATCGCCGAGTGCAGCTGTCTTGATCCATCGATCCTTTCAGTGCGCGACCGTTTACCGTTTAGAGATCAGTCATCCTTGTTTGGAGGGGTAGCCTCTTTCTGAAGCAGCGTTCCCCAGGGGTTTTGCCCATCCATCCTGCTTTAACTGTGCCCCCTAGGATCGTGGTGAGGATCTGGACGCAATCCGGCTAGGCTCGATCTCACGAGTCCCTAGATCTTGAGGTTAACGATGACCTGATCCTCCGCTCTTGACGATGGGAGCAGGAGCCACTATGAGTGTAGGTGTGGTAATCGCTAACAAGGGAGTTCCTTTACCCCATTGGGTGAGGAGACTCGCGCTGGATCCGCAGAGTCCAGAGAATATCAGTTTAGAGACGGCTAGTAGGTTCGATCCCTATCTAAATCTCGACTCAAACGTTCTACTCGACATCAGGAGCTCTGAAGACATCCGGGAGATGCTTGAGTTAGCGAATGTATTGGCAAAGATCTTTGGAGGGATAGGCCAACTTCAGTTTGCGCAAAGCGTCTTTCTCGATCTGGCGGATCCGCTCTCGTGTCAGATTGAAATGCTCTCCAACTTCGCGCAGGGTTCGAGCAGGCTTCCCATTCAGACCGTAGCGCAACTCCAGAACCTCAACCTCGATCGCCTTCAACGACTGCATGGCCTTCCGCACATCCTGCTGCAACGATTGATGCACGATCGTTTGAAAGGGTTGACCGTGATGCTCATCCTCTAGCAGATCACCCAACCGACTCTCACCCTCATGACCCACAGCCACATCAAGAGAGACTGGCAGAGAAGCCGCCTGCTGGATCAAACGCAATTTCTTGACCTGAACTCCTAAAGCTTGGGCCAATTCGCTTTCCGTTGGACGTCGCCCATTCGATTTCATCAGATCCCGTGCCGTCCGTTTCAGCAATCGCACCTTATCTACCATATGCACAGGTAAGCGGATCGTGCGGGCTTGATTGGCAATGCAGCGAGTGATCCCTTGGCGGATCCACCAGTGGGCGTAGGTGCTAAAGCGGTAGCCCCGTTCAGCGTCAAATTTTTCAGTGGCACGGATCAACCCAATATTGCCCTCCTGGATCAGATCGAGGAACGGTACACCTCGATTCAGATATTTTTTGGCCACACTCACCACAAGGCGCAAATTGGCATTGATCAACTTCTGCTGGGCGCGCTCCCCCTGCCGGATCTGAGCCCGCAAGGAACGCAGATCCATCTGGAGATGCTGAGCTAGATCATCAAGGCTAGCTGGATTGCCATAGGTCTCAGAGAGCTCTTGCTGGACTGCCTCCAATTTGAGCTTGCGCTGGATCAAGCGTGAGAGTTGGATCTCCTCAGCATGATCGATCCGGGGTACCCGCCCAATCTCATTCAGATATTGATCCACCATATCTTCACTGACGGGGACCTCTCCGACACCTGCCGACTCGGATTCAACCCAAGTCTCCTCAGCCTGGGGCAGGCGGACTGGAGCAAGCTCTGCTGGCTTGTAGTCAAGAGCAGGATGGGTAAGAGGCACGTTTACAACTCCCAACAGATTGTTACTCTCCCTTAGTCTACGGAACACAATCCCATTACGGTAAACGAAAATCGATCTTCTGGATTTCTAAGTTGCTGAACCGCAATCGGGCTCCGTCTAATCCTCTCAGCCTCTCCAGCCCCTGTCCTGCCCTAGATTTGACTTGACCCTAGCATCATTTTCAAAATGATCGGTTAACTTAGGAAGGATTAGATGTAAATTTTCTTTGCAAGACTGAGCTAAACTCAACCGCTTAAGATAAGGAAATGAGTCTTCACAGATCAACCCACTAGCGATTTTCGATCAGCCTCGACGAGGAGAGGGATAGATGGATGCGGATGGCAATTCACCCCAGCCCGTTAACTTAATTGGTTCACGGGTACGTTGGATGCGGGAGCGATTGCACCTGACCCAAGATCAGTTGGCCGGACGCCTGACCCGACATGGTGTTCAGCTGGACTATGTCAAGATCGGTCAGATCGAAAAGGGGAAGCGGCGAGTGATCGACAAGGAGCTGGTTGCTTTTGCCAAAGCCCTGGGAGTTTCGATCACCTGGCTCCTGAGCGGCGACGAAGAACATCTGTAGATCCTCGATAGATCCTCGATAGATCCTCGATCGCCCCTTCGCATCGCCCTACCCTGTGAAGCTAGTTGTGACCTGAGTTAAGGGATATTTCCAAGGTGGCTTCAGAAAAATTAACAAAAACATGAAAGTCTGCGATCTTAAGAGATCTCTCGGACACTAGGCGACACCAGATCGGCTCATTCCCTAGATCTGCCGATCGAGCTGGAGGAGGAAGCATCGTCTTGACTGCTGAAAACCCACCTGCCGTTCCAGAGTTGGGGAGCAACTGGCCTTAGATCAGCGCAATTTCTGAGTCGATCCGATCCTCTGGCAACATCCCTGCGGTGAGGGTGCTTTCGCCCCACGTGATCGAGATCGTTTCTCAGATCCGCTCAGCTTGCCTAAAATTCACTCAATGAAGAATTGATGAAGCAGATTCTACGCCCAGCGTTAGGGAGCAATCATGTTTTCGGTATCGATCATGTCATCCATCACTCCAGACGAAATGGCTCAGGCAACCCAGCAGCACGCAGCCACTCCATCCTTCGATCTGTTGGAGAAGCGCTTACCCAAGATCCGTTATTTCTACCTGAATGCCGATCTACCGTTTGAGAGCCGTCATCGGTTGGCCTATCGCAAATTGATGGATCTCAATTGTTTGACGCCTCGATCGGCTAGGGATCTTCTCTCGCAATGGCAGCATTCAGATCCCGCTCGTTCTCAAGCTGACATGTTTGACTAGCCAAATTTTAACTTTTGAGGGGTTCGGGGAGCGATAAGTCCCGCGCTGTACCTGAAAGGT
>CAZONZ010000505.1:0-2980 GCA_964581005.1 uncultured bacterium | reverse complement strand
CTCGGATCGTGGGTCAGGTTGTCAATGAATTAGGTGAACCTGTTGTCGGTGCTCAAGTACGGATCATTGCTGAACACTCTGAAGTCAACCCTGATCTTAATCCTCCAGATGATGGGGGTGTCATCCCTGAGCTAGCCGATCCAACTTCAGCCCCTGAATCTGTTGCCGCAGATCCTGTCTATGAAACTGTCGAAACCGATCCTCAGGGAGGATTTGAACTGATCTATCCTCAGTCTGGCCTCTGGTCGCTCGTGATCTGGCATCCCGACTACGAACGCTTGGAAACGAGCATTTGGATTCAGGCTGGACTCACAACTCCGATGGATGTGGTCCTCAAAGCTCCCATTGTCTCTCAGCCCCGCACCCGGCTAGGGATCTTAGGAGTGGGTGGATTGCAACATACCCAAGCGTTAGCCCAACGACTGACCCAAGAAAGTGTCCGCTTAGGCTTGATCCCGCCTGGAGAGACGATCGTCCCCATTGACAACCGCAAAATTTATCCAATTCTGGAGCGGATCGGTTTACCCTTGTATGAAGTGTTTGAACGGGATCGATTAAAACCAGAAGCAGTCCAAGCCTTTTTCGATTACATGGGGCTACAAGCCATCGTGATCACGCGGGTTGATGTTTTAACCCGACCGGCCTCAGCGGCTGAAGTCCAATTGCAATCCCGCAGTCGCTTTGAACTCTGGACTCTCAATGAGCAAGGACAACCGATCGTTCGCACACTGGCTGAAGCGAGTCGTTCGGAAACCGAAGCCTCTGATCTCAACAGCACTGAAACCTCCCAGCTCTACCAGATCCAGGTTACCGATATGGCTACAGAAGTTGGGGATCGCTGGCAAAGCTCACATCCCTTAGCCAGTTACTTAGATGCTGCCCAAACTCCTCTTCAACCCCAAGAATCCCGACTTGATACCACCGTTAAACTCCAGATCCCACAATCTGTCCCCCCCCCTCCAGCCAACACTCCCGATCCAGATCTTTCCCCCGTACCTAGCGAACCTGAATCCCCTTCAGATGATCCATCGACATCCCAACCTTAGTAACTCAACAGCTGTCCCGATTTTGGCTAAACCCAGAAATTGTGAAGGAAGACATAGGCTTTTTAGGGTGGTCTGTTGAGATCATTCTGAAGCAATTGAAATGCGAAACCCTGCAAGTAACAAGAGTTTTGCCTGCTGAAATGTGTTCTAACGGGATCAAGTTTGAAACACTCAAGATCCCAACAAGATCCCAAGTAAAAGACCTGGGATCCTGAAGGCGAATTAAGATGTTGGGAGTTGGTCCAATCATGTGTCAGAAACTGAAGATCAACGAAATATTGATCCAACCTGAATGGCCAGAGATCCCTGAAGAATTTTCCCCAATGCCTCAACAGCGCTGAAACAAACTATTCAAGTAGATCCGAGCAGCCCGCCGATCAGTATCACCATTTTGAAGCAGAAAGAGGGACAGAGCGGCTGTGAAGACCCGATCTTGATCCCAGTCGGGATGAGTGGAGAGATAGCGCTTGAGCGTAGCGTGGAGATCCTCCGGGATCTCAGCCAGAATACTGACATTGGAACTCATGGGTGACGAACTCATGGACGGACTCCCTGTAAACATTGCAGCAACTTCCTTGAAATAACTCTCGTTTCAACTCAACACACTGACTCAACACACTTCAAACACACCTGAAACACACTAAAATGCAGCCGATCACCGGAAAATGGACACAACCCCCCTTCTACCCTGCTAAACATCCATCCCAAAGGATGATCATTAGGGCAGTGAAGCGTTAAATGGGCGCGGCTTAAGGATCGCGGCGAGGGGGTGAGTCTTGAAAAGAGAAGGATCGCAGCACTAATTCATGTAGCGATCTCGGATCGGATGGAAAGTCTGAGGCAACACGGATGGTTGGAACGCCTGAGGCAGCAGTTAGGGGAGGAGCTATCTGCCGCAGGTTTGCTGGAGGTGTGGGATTATTCTGCCTTGTTGCCCTCCAGGTCTGTCAATCTTCTGTCAGCGATCCTTAGCGACCTCAAACTCTGCTCAGCTTTGATCTATTCGGGCGATCCGACTGAATCTCGTTACATTTCGCAACAGGACATCTGTGAATAATCCTGACCCGGATCTTTTCCACAGAGGCAGGCGAATGCTGCTGCCTTCAGTTCATTGTTGTGGAAAACTCTGGGAAAACCTGGGGAAAACCTGGGGAAAGGCTGTGAATTTCAGGAAAATCGAAAAATTTAGGAATCTTGAGCGACTAGCAGAAGTCCGATCTTGGCTTGCCCTATTTCTCCCGATCTGCGCTATCCTTCTAAATCCGGAGGTCAGAGGGTGTTGTGTCGGGGTGGTTAGAGTCATGGAAGATCACGGGGGACATCGGACTCGCCAGAGGATCGGGTTCGGATGCGGTAGTGCAAAAACAGCTCGGTTGATCCGTGATGGAGTTCTAGCAGTTGGAGCTGGGGAAGGGATGGGTTCAGATCGGGCTGAGGGGTGTCAGGAGGATAGGCAAAACTGGTGGGGGCTGAGGGTTGATGTCCGATGATGATGGGACAAAGTGTGATCCAGAGTTCATCAAGAAGATCGGCTTCCAAAAAGGCCCCGATCAGCTGTCCTCCTCCTAGAATCCCTAGGGTCTGAAGGCCATGATCCCAGCTTTGGGCCAGTCGTTCATGCAGGTTCCAACTAGAAGCCGTCCAGATTTGATCAAATCCGTTGGATGGGTTGGATCGATGTGATCCCCTTGATGAGTTCGATCCGTCTGATCTGCTGGATCCATGTGACTCGTTCGATTCCTGTGATCGATATGATCCACTTGATCCATGTGAGTCGTTCGATCCATGTGATCGGTTTGATCCACTTGATCCACATGATTCGTTCGATCCCTGTGATCCGTTCGATCCCTGTGATCCGTTTGATCCATTTGATCCGTTAACTCTTTGCTGCTTCCAGGTTTGGGCTCCGAGGGGAGTGGTCCAAAGCCAGCGAG
>CAZONZ010000504.1:0-2999 GCA_964581005.1 uncultured bacterium | reverse complement strand
CGGCGGGGTCCGACCATGTCACCCATCAAGATCGTAAAGATCCGATCGGCTTCCACGGCATCTTCAATGGTGATCCGTTTGAGCGTGCGCGTGGCCGGATTCATCGTTGTTTCCCAAAGCTGATCTGGCATCATTTCGCCTAAGCCCTTAAACCGCTGGATCGAATATTTGGCATTAGGATTGAAGGATCGAATCAGGGCATCTTTTTCCTGATCGTTGTAGCAGTAACGGGTTTGCCGTCCCCACTCGATCTTGTAGAGGGGCGGGCAAGCAATGTAAACATACCCTTCCTCCAACAGAGCCTTTTGATAGCGATAGAAAAATGTCAGCAATAGGGTCCGAATATGGCTGCCATCCACATCCGCATCGGTCATCAAGATCACTCGATGGTAGCGTAGCTGACCTGGATCGAATTCCTCGCCTTTGATCCCCAATCCCAGAGCGGTAATCATAGCTTGGATCTCAGCATTTTTGTAGATCTTGTTCGCATCCGACTTCTCGATGTTCAAGATCTTGCCTCGCAGCGGCAGAATCGCTTGAAATTGGCGATCCCGACCTTGCTTCGCGCTACCCCCTGCACTATCGCCTTCCACCAGATACACTTCCGACTCGCTTGGATCTCTAGAGCTACAGTCCGCCAACTTTCCGGGTAAGGTTGAAGATTCTAACGCAGACTTACGCCGCACCAGATCCCGTGCCCGTCGCGCTGCCTCTGCTGCATTGAACGACTGGATCGCTTTATCCACGATCCCTTTGGCCACATTCGGATTAAATTCCAGATATTCCGTCAACGCTTCTGAAATCAGGGTCTGGACGATCCCGCGCACCTCTGTGTTGCCTAACTTTGTCTTGGTCTGCCCCTCAAACTCTGGCTCTGGTACCTTCACCGAGATCAGAGCTGTTAATCCCTCTCGCACATTATCCCCAGCCAAATTGCTATCGGACTCCTTCAGCCGATTCAGCTTGCGGGCTTGACTATTCAGCGTCACCGTTAGAGACGTCTTCAGTCCTTCCAGGTGGGTTCCTCCTTCCCCTGTCCGGATATTGTTGGCAAACCCGATCAGTGTATCCGTGTAAGCATCCGAACACCACTGCAGTGCCGCCTCCATCTGGATCCCATCGCGCTCTCCCTGGATATAAATGATCTCTGGATGGATCGGAGTCTTCTCGTGATTGATGAAGGTGACATATTCTTTGATCCCACCTTCAAACTGGTAGGTTTCGCTATGAACCGGATCCTGACGATGATCATGGATCGAGATCTTGAGCCCAGCATTCAAATACGCCAGTTCCCGTAAGCGGGTGGCCAAGAGCGTATAGTCAAACTCAATGCCAAAGGTAAAGATCTGAGGATCAGGCTGAAAAAACACTTGGGTGCCGCGTTGATCTGAGTCCTTCGGTTGGGGTTGGCTGTCAAGATCCGTAACAGGAATACCGCGCTCAAATCGTTGCTTGTGGATACCACCATCTCGCCAAACGGTCACCTCCAACCACTCCGACAGAGCATTCACTACCGAAACACCCACACCATGTAAACCACCCGAAACCTTGTACCCTCCTCCACCAAACTTGCCACCGGAATGGAGGATCGTCATGACTGTGGTGAGAGCAGGCAATCCAGTCTTGGGATGGAGATCAACCGGGATCCCGCGCCCATTGTCCAGCACAGTAATGGCGTTATCCGGATCAATCGAGATCTGAACATCGGTACAGTATCCGGCCAGAGCTTCATCAACCGAGTTATCCACCACCTCAAAGACCAAATGGTGTAAGCCTTTTGGCCCAGTCGTTCCGATATACATCCCAGGTCGTTTGCGCACGGCCTCCAAGCCTTCCAGCACCTGGATCTGCTCTGCACTGTAACTGCTTGTCATCCCTAGCTCCACTCTGTGAGATTAGCAAGCAAATTGGCTCTAGAAGCCAACTAAGCTTAGCAATGAGAAAAATCGACCCTATCATAGCACAAAAGCCTGGAGCAGCCCAAAAACTGTCTCTCAGGCTATGCCTATAGATGGGGTCAACCCGCCAAAGGATGGATCGGACGGTTGGACTCACCAATGCATAAGGATAGAAAGAGTGGATCGAACTATCGAACTCGCCAACGACTGGAGTGATCCAGAGCCCTCGTTCTTGAGGCAAGCAGCAGCAGGAGTGATCCAATCGGTGACTCTAGAAGCGTTCCGTTTCCTCAACGATCACACCAAAATTGCGACCGCCGATTGCCAATCCCTCAGAGACCCGACCCTTGACCGTGACCATCTCCTCATTTCCTGGAAGACCTGAGTCGGTGGCAACCCAGATCGATCCGGATTGATCTTGGATCTGGTAGGCCCCTTTACCAAATAGTCCAACTTGATTGATCACCTTACCCCGCAGGGTGACGTCCTCAAAGGCAGTCGGCTGATCCATCACCTTCTCAATCGGGGTTACACCCAGGCCAAATCGGGCCAAACTGCTACAGCTCGTCAGCCCAACTGCCCCTCCACTCAGGCAAAGGGTAAGAAGAATTGACCAGACTAACGTAAAACGATCACTAGTTCTTTGCGACAGGAGAGTATAAAATTGAGTCATCATGATCCTGGAGAACCTAATTCCCTCGGATCCAGCCTAGCTTAGGGAATCGCAGCTTAATAGGTTGCGTAATCTTGCGGGTGAGAAAAAGATCCGATCGATTCGATCAGATTCGGTGGGTTTACTCAACTCCAGGGCTATTCATGAAGATAGGATAAAGCTGATTAGCTCTACTAGGGTAGGGGGAACTTCATGTCTTCTGCGTTGCCGAGTCGCAAGCTTACGATGCTCTGCCAGCGCCAGCATCGCAAAATCCTGGAATTACTCTTTCGGTTGACAGAACCGGATCGGACACCGCTTGATCTGAAGGAACGGCGTCAAGTTGTGCGGAGCCTGCGTCAAAATTTGTCCCGCCATCTGCAACTGATGAAGCATGCGTTCTTTCCCCCGTTGCGGGAGCGCCTGGTGGATAACGAGATGCTCTTAAC
>CAZONZ010000503.1:0-3000 GCA_964581005.1 uncultured bacterium | reverse complement strand
CCAAGGGTCTGTTTCTGAACACGACTTCCCTGCTACACAAAGCTTGAGTTGTGGTTGGCGTTACATTAGGTGCGATCGCACTTCGTTTTTTTGATCCGCGTGATCGCAAGCTAACCAGTCGATGAAGCGGACGATCAAGCTGTTATCCAACGGATCAATCAAGTTGAGCAAAATAGCAAAGCCGAAATTCAACGCCTGAAAGATCAAGCAGATAAAGATGGGGATGCGACGATTAATCCCACTTGAGGAGCTGACCCAGAAGTTCTCCCAAGCTTCACCGCTTACCAAGTTGGATATCTTCAAAGAAGCAGCTCAGTCTCTAACAACCTACACCATCAACCGTGATCCTAAGTATTCACAGATAATGCCGCGAGTTATCCAAGTTTACAAAGCCTTGATCGCTGTCGATACGACTTTTATGGGTGATAACGTGCATGTGCTTTACTCAGGACTTGCCTATGCTTTGATGGATCAAGCATCTCCTAGACCTGAAGATTTCCGTCAGGCAATTGCGAATCTTGACGAAGCGATCAAACGCCGTGATCAGTCTCAGTCTCAAGATTTGTTTTATGACTATGAACTTAATCGAGCTAGAGCTAGGATTCTTCTGGATCCAACGATGAGTAAGCAGGATCAAACGCTAACACTGGCTGATCTGAAGTTGGTTGCTCAATCAGCGTATCTGACGGAGGCTGTTCTCAATGAAGATCTCAACGCTCCAGTCAAAGCATGGCTCGATCAAAATCAGTTCAGTTTAGCGGCGCTTTCAGAGACAGACGAGACTCAAGCAAGCCGATGATCACGGATCCGATATGAGATTGATCGGTTGAGTCTCAAGCTGATCGTCGGATGAGTTTGGAGAGGGTGAGGGATCCTGCGCATGGATCACGAGGCTACTGACTCGGCTTTCCTGTCCTCGTTGGTTCACTAACAGAAATCCGGTAGATTGATGGCGAGAGGGAACCAATTCAAATCGATGCCCTTCAATTTGGAGCGACACTTGATCGTTGAGTCGGGCCAGATCAAACGTGAATAACGGTTCTGGATACTCTTGCCGTGCTGCTTGTCGTAGGGTCAAGATTTTGTAAAGATCCTTGAGGGGGACAGGATGCCCCCAAACGACCTGATCAGCATTCAAACTGAGACGGTTGAGCATTTCGTAAGCTCCTAACAATTCTCGCCCAAACCGCATCGGATCAAATCGACTATCCACGACGCGCCGATACTGCTTTGCCACCCAACTCGCCAGCTGCTCCTGATCAAAGATCCGGGTTTGTTGAGATCGCCGCCCCAAACTCAACCGGATGTAGCCATTGTCCAAATTAAACGTCAACTTGAACGGAGGAAACTCATAGCTGGGAAATTCACCTTTGATCGGGATCCCGGCAGTTCTTAAAGCCGCTTCCACAGAAGGGGGATACTCCGATGAAACCACAAAGGCTTGATCCGCATCTAACGCCGATGCCAAGATCCGTTGATGATCCTGCCAGTGGGATCCCAAGTCCTCGATCTGAGTTGCGATCTCGCCCAGCATTTGGGTAGCTGTTTTGAAATCCCATGCCTGAAATGACTTTCGGATCGTGCCCCAGGTCTTCAGCAGCTGCTTCAACCGCATATCGACATCATTCAGAGTCTCTTTCTTGGCCTGGGCCAGATCGTCGATCGAGGTCTGAACACCCTCTGCGTCAGGCTCTGGTTCTGAGGATCTGACGTGTGCTGAAGTATCCAAGGTATCCAGGGAGGACGTCTCCCCTGCAAAGGAAGAATTGGGATCCAGAGTGGGATCGGCTTCAGGGTCTGAGGATCCAGGGATGGGATTGGGCCTTGCAGCTGTTTGAGACTCGGCAGTGGGATCAGGCATGTTGAGTTGATGCATAGGGACGACCAGTGGCAACCAAACTCTATCCTAGTTATAAATGTCAAACTGAGGATCGGAAACAGGACGGTGGACGTGATCATGTCTCTGGTGGTGGCAACATTCTACAAATTTGTGCGTCTACCGGATGCTGCAGAATGGCAAGATCCTTTGCGGCAACTCTGTCACACGCAAGGGATCCGAGGCACAATTCTGCTCGCCCATGAAGGAATCAATGCGACTCTAGCAGGTTCCCGCTCTGGGATCGATGCTGTGCTCCAGTTTCTCTGCTCCGATCCACGCTTAGCCGATCTGCAGGTGAAGGAATCGAGTGCCCCCTCCCCTCCATTTGATCGGATGAAAGTTCGCCTCAAGCGCGAGATAGTAACCCTGGGGCTTCCTTCCGTCAATCCCAATGATCACGTTGGGATCTATGTGCCTCCCTCAGATTGGAACACCTTGATCACGGATCCATCAGTGACGGTGATCGATACCCGCAATCGTTATGAAGTGGCAATCGGGACGTTTCAAGGAGCGTGTAATCCAGAAACCCATTCATTTCGAGACTTTCCTGATTTTGTCCGGACCCATTTGAATCCTCAACAGCATCGTAAGCTAGCCCTGTTTTGCACAGGCGGGATCCGTTGCGAGAAAGCCACATCATTTTTACGCCAGGAGGGTTTTCCAGAGGTCTATCATTTAGAGGGCGGGATCCTCAAATACTTGGAAGAGATCCCTGCCGCAGTCAGTCTCTGGCAAGGGGAGTGCTATGTGTTTGATCAACGGATCTCACTGCAGTCGGGGTTAGCACTTGGATCTTATGATTATTGCTGGGGCTGCGGACATCCTCTGTCGGATCAGGATAAGATGTCTCCTGGTTATGAACCTGGAATTTGTTGTAGCTATTGTGTCGATCAATTAACTCCTGAAAAACGAGCACGTCAGATCGAGAAGGTCCGCCAGTTTCAGATCAAGCCAAGCATCCAGGGGTGACGCTAAACCCACAGAGCGATGCCAAGGGAGGTTCTCTCCAGCAAAAGGCTATGAAGAGATTGCACAACAGCGTAGGTGGAGGGTGAGGGACACACTAAACCCTTCTTAATACAGGCTCTCCAGGCTCGAATGTCTCCAAATATCGATTGCTG
>CAZONZ010000502.1:0-3011 GCA_964581005.1 uncultured bacterium | reverse complement strand
GAGAGATTGATCTCCCAGGTCAGTTGAGGTTGAACAAAGTGGCGCAGATGCTTCCGGATCTGTTCAAGCCGTTCCACATAACTAGGTTGGCGTTTTTGCCAGTAGTAATGTTGAAGATAGTCCACTAACCAAAGCTGACTTGGAACATCAAGACTCTTGGCGATTGTGCGACCTAAATGGAGAGCTTGAATACGTGAGCTGGGCCATTGTTCAATCTGCTCTAGGATATCTGCAGGGATCTGGTTTAATTGATCTAACGCTTGCAAGGCTTTGCCCGGACTCCCTTGGGCTAATTCCAATAACGCTACAGGGAGATCAAGATATTCCTGTTGAGCCAAGATTTGATGGAGGAGCAGAGATGAAAGCCGACGAAATGGGATCACTTGGCACCGCGAGATCAGTGTTGGCAACAAAGCACTCACGGCAGGCGCAATTAGAATGATCACCGTGTGCCCTGGTTCCTCCAGTGTTTTCAACAGAGCATTTGCGGCTGACTCTGCCAAGGTTTCGGCTCCTTCCACCACCACCACCGATCGGGGAGCTTGCAAAGGAGCACGACCCGCAAATACAACGATCTCCTGGATCTGGTCTAAGCGGATCTGCGGTGGAGATCGGCGTTGCAATCCTGCTGCAGCGGCTTCGGATGCTGTCAATCGTTTCCCCTGATGCAGAAAAGTCGGTTCAACCCAAAGCAGATCGGGATGACTGGCTTGGCGCACCCAATGACATCCAGAACAGTGATCACAGGGCACAGCTTCAGATCCTGCTTCAGATCCTGCAGACAAGACAGAGGCATTGGCAACCTGACAAAGTAGCGCTTGAGCAAACCAGCGAGCGGTTAGACTGCGACCCACCCCTTCAGGCCCAACAAAGCAATAGGCTGTTGAAACCCGATCCTTGCGCAAAGCAGCTTCTAACAACTGCAGAGCTAACGATTGGCCCAGAATATGATTGGGGGTGCGGATCGATCGAGAACCCATACGCAACGATCTCGAAAGGAAGGAGGATCAAGAAGACAAGAAGAACGGATCCAAACGATAATACCACTCACCCATGATGGATCGGTGCTGGCAGTTAGTACTCAGGAATTCCAATTTCGGACTATGGACTGAAGATACAGACAAAAATTTAGGAGGCATCAGCCGCGAATGTGCTGCAGCAGCATCCGATCCAGAAGTGATCCACGTATAGTGTCTTCTCTTGACTCATTCTTGATCGCTATAACCATCCATATAGCTTAAACTGGATCGAGAAATCATCTACTGCCTGAAAGAGGGATAGGGCAGTTTGGCTAGTGTTCACAAGTAGAGTTTTGCAGATTATGATCTATCGTCGCTTTGGCAAAACGGAATCATGGATCTCAGCCTTTACCCTGGGCACCATGCGGTTGGCTCATTTGACTCAGGATCAAGCTGAAGCAGTGGTGTGGAAAGCTCTGGAGGCTGGGATCAATCATCTGGAAACGGCTCAAGCCTATGGTTCGAGTGAGGTCCAACTTGGTCAAATCTTGAAATCGATCCCTACAAACGATCGACCCTATCTAATGACGAAGATCCTACCCACTCACCCCCGCGATCAGCTACGGCCTCTGTTGGAAGATTCGCTAAACCGTTTGCAGGTTGATCATATAGATCACTTCGCCTTTCATGGAATCAATTTGCCAGAGCATTTGGATCACGCTTTAGATAGACTCCCTGTGATCGAGCAGGCGATCTCGGAAGGATTGGTGCGACATGTGGGGTTTTCGACCCATGCAGATCGGGATCTGATTCAGCAAACTATCCAGACAGAAGCGTTTGAATTTGTCAATCTCCACTATTACTATTTCAATCAGCGTCATGCTCCCGTGCTAGATCTCGCTCTTGAACACGATCTGGGCACATTGATCATTTCTCCGGCTGACAAAGGGGGGCAACTCTATCGTCCTCCTCAGAAGCTGAAGGATCTCTGTCATCCCTGGACTCCGCTTGAGTTTGGCTATCGGTTCCTTTTGGCAGACGATCGGATCCATACTCTGACCTTAGGAGCAGAAACTTCAGCAGAATTAACTAAGGCCCTTCAGTCGCTTGATCATCCTCAGCAATGGCACGAGTGGGGATCTGAGATCCTCGATCGACTGCAAGCTGTTCATATTGAGGCGCTAGGATCCGATCGGTGTGCTCAGTGTTTTGAGTGTTTGCCCTGTCCGGTATCGATCCAGATCCCGGAGGTGTTGCGGTTACGAAATCTTGCCGTGGCCTACGACATGAAAGCCTTTGGAGACTATCGATACAATATGTTGGGTCAAGCTGGGCATTGGTTTCCTGGGGTTAAAGCCGATCAGTGTAACGAGTGTGGAGACTGTTTGCCCCGTTGTCCTGAAGATCTCCCGATCCCGCAGCTCCTCTGGGATACCCACACCCGTCTCAACCAAAACCCGATCCGACGCCTTTGGGAGTGATCACACAGGTAGCCGATTGCCTCTGATCACGGTCGGGGTAACCATTGCCGGACTCTTGTTTGTGGTGATCGCGTTGTGCTTACCCATTCAACTCCCTGAATTTGGCCGGTGGTTGGTACTTGTCCTGATGATCCTCTGGCTATTAGCAATGATTGCGATCCGAGGATCGATTGTGGCAACCCTCCGCCGACTCGCTCCTGTCAGTGAATTGCCGATCGCCAATCAAGTATTGATTGTAGTCCTGGGGCTAGTTGGCGCAGCCGGTCCATTGCTGGGAATGGTCCTGGGTTCAGTGCCTGTATCAGCTGTCTTTATGGTAGGGGCAATCGCGTTGATGGTAGGATCAACTGTTTTCTATAGCAGCATGATCCAGCTCATTCAGCCATCCGCGCTTAAGAGTGCAGACGTTCAATCACTCCCCGAATTTGAGGGATCCTTGTTCCTGATGGCTGGCGTGGGATTAGGCGCTGGCTGTATCTTGAATCTCATGCTTAGACTGATTCCACCTACAGTTCAAGGTAATCTTCCTAGTGTAAGCCCAGCCATGTTGGTGTCTAGTGTATTGATCATT
>CAZONZ010000501.1:0-3012 GCA_964581005.1 uncultured bacterium | reverse complement strand
GCCAGTCGATCCAGTTTGGGCTAGGTGACGATCAAGAAGGTGGGTCGATCAGTGTTGTCGATATGGCGGAGATCGGAGTTCAATCCTTGAAGCGATCAGAAGCCACCAACACAATCTTTGCAGTTCAACCTCTAGCCTCAGATGCAGACACTCCAGCAACCTGGGATCAGCGTTTTGCGAGTTTGCAGAAGAGTTGATCGCTATAGAGAGTCTGGATCCCAATGTCTAGGAACAAGGCGCTGTAGGGAACTAGCGTTGGGATCCGCTCTGTTAAAGGGACGTCTGGATCACAACAATCTTCTGAGTTATGAGCTTAGTCTAAAAAGCTCGAATCGGCGAGCCAGAGGTAAAACTCGTGCCGTGGGAGAAGCCCGTACCGTATGCTTGCATCGGTGCCGGGAGTACGTCACCTAGGCTTCCTGACTAGGACTGTGGGAAAGTGAGTGCGGTTTTTCCAGCTTGTGGGCTTGCATCAGATCCTCATTTCCCAAGATCTCCTTCGTCTTGCCGTCAGCTACAATCTCCCCCTGATCCAGCAAAATGACCCGGCTACAGACTTCGAGGATGAATTCCAGATCGTGGGAAGACACCAGGATTGTTTCAGACGATTGCTGCATAAACTCGATCAGGACTCGGCGGGCAGCAATATCGAGACTGGCAGAGGGCTCATCATAGATCACAATGTGGGGATCCATGGCTAAGATCCCTGCGATTGCAACCATGCGTTTTTCTCCAGTGGAGAGATGATGAGGAGGGCGGCTGGCGAGGTGCTGGGTTCCGGTTAGACGGAGGGCCTGTTCCACCTGGACTTGAACATCCGATCGAGACAACCCCATATTTTCCGGTCCAAAGGCGACATCATCCCAAACCGTTGCCGAAAATAACTGATCATCTGGATTTTGAAACACCAACCCGATCTCTGGCTGAAACTGACCACTGATCACAGGGGTTCCAAAGACCCGGATCTCTCCCCGTGTTGGATTGAGAACTCCACAGATCGAGAGAAAGCAGGTTGTTTTGCCAGCTCCATTCGGGCCGATCACCCCAACTCGTTCCCCTGCCGCAACTCTCAGGTTGACTCCTTGCAAAATCCCTGGTCGATCCGGATAGGAAAACCAGAGATCGTGAATTTCTAGGGCGGGCTGATCGGTCGAAAGAGGCTGCTTCACCTCTGGCGAGATCCCAGGGGGGGGTGTCGATCGCATCGGTAACATTTCGCTCTTGATGTCCTCAATTAGTATTGCACGAGCTTCTGTGCGGTATGTTCCAAACCTAGATCGGAAAGATTATAGTAGTTCAGATATCTTGATCCCAAGGCTGAGCCTAGCGAGATTTGTCTCAAGAGTTGCCAGAATCTGCAATCGCTAGAGGCCAACCATGATGGATTTCCTAAAGGACTATAATGCTTGCCAAAGTGACATGATCTGGATTGATCTGAAGTTGATATGATCACCGCTAGTCAACTGCGGCAACAGGAGCTGCGGCAACACCAGCAGGAGGGAACCCTACAACTGCCTCCTCTTCAGCGTTGGGAGAAAGGTTTACCGTTTTGGGGCGAGATCATCTATCTCTCGGAGCCAGAAGCCGATCGGTTGCGCCAGGGAAGTCCTCGCCAAAGCTGTCTGGAGGGAACAGTACCTCAACAAGGGATCCAACTCTGCGGCGATTCTCCAGAACTGAGTTCACGCTTGGCGATCCAGATCAATGATGCGGGCTACGGTGGCCTAGTGTTATTTGACGATCTTGATCATGAGGATTGTTTTTTACGGATCCTCGTGGGTGAAAGCATGTATCCGGTGATCGTGGCCCATAATCTTCTCCGTGATTTCTGGATGCAATTAACCTTGAATGCCTGTCGCCATTTTTTAACCGTGATCGACTCTGGAGATTGCCTAGGCTTCTGGGAATCCGATCTGATCTTGAGTCGCCGGGATCAAACAGATCTAGAAAACTAGAGGATGTACTCTGATGAGTCAAATCGACTATGCTTCTCTGTCCCATCAAGAGCTCAAGCAATACTTTCTTAGGCGGCGTTGCACAATCGACACAGGTGAGATCCAGATTCTGATGGAACTATTCATTGAAGTTTTGAGCTTGGGTTTGAGGCGATCATTCACCTACTCAGGGTAAACTGAAGTAGCAGCCGATAGAGATCATATAACAACTCGACAACCTCGCTACAGCAAAGAAGAATTTGTTCGACGTGGTGATGAAATCTATCAAACTCAGGTACGATCTTAAGTTGAGCCACCTCAGATCCAGGAGAGCCAACACGGAGATGACCTATTCCTTACCCACTCAATCTATGGTCACCCTACAACTTCGACAACTTACGGTTCCGCCGGGTCAACGCCTCCTGATTCAGGATGTCAACTGGTCAGAATTTGAAGCCATTCTCACCGAACTAGGCGAAAAGCGCTCTAGCCGAATTGCCTACAGCGATGGATGTTTGGAAATCAGGATGCCACTACCAGAACATGAAGTTGATAAGGAACTGATTGGTGATCTAGTCAAGCTATTGCTGGAAGAGCTAGAGATCGACTGTGAATGCTTTGGTTCAACAACTTTCAAAAAAAAGGAAGCCAACAGTGGGCTTGAACCCGATCAGTGCTTTTACATCAAAAATCATCAGCAGATGCGTGGCAAGCGTCGGCTTAATCTGGCCATCGATCCACCACCGGATCTTGCCATTGAGGTCGATGTCACCTCCAAAACCCAACTCGATGCCTACACCCGCTTAGGCGTTCCCGAACTTTGGGTTTACGAGGGAACTGAGCTAAAGATCTACACCCTGCAATCTGGGCAATATCAGAGTTCCGCTACCAGCCCAACCTTTCCGAAGCTACCGATTTTGACATGGGTGGCAGAAGTCTCAGAGCAAAGTCGGGCGATCGGCAGAAGCCCTGCCTTACGAGCCTTTCGTAACAAAGTCCGATCAACTCCTTAGTCTTGTGAGCATTCTGGGGCTTTTGCAGAGATCGTAGACACACAAGGAAATAGCCGAAGCCTTAC
>CAZONZ010000500.1:0-3013 GCA_964581005.1 uncultured bacterium | reverse complement strand
TTCTTCATAAGTATGCTTCTTAAACCAGTTAAAAAAGCTTTCGATCTTATCCCCTGGGATCTCGATCTGTTGCTTTGTCGCTTCCTCCATGAGCCGGAGAGCGATCGCAAACAGAATCGTGATGTGATTCACCTCCGACATCTCAATCAGATCGGAGATCGAGAAGAACACCGCGAAGAAATCATCCTTGATCCGTTCAAAAAACCGAGCCAGCAACGTTGACTTACCACACCCCTGATGTCCGGCAAAAATGAGCTGGTTATTCAAATTGGTGCAGTCACGGATCACCTGCTCCAACTCAGGCAGCAGATCCTCAGCATAGGGGACATGAAACTTGCGAGTATCTTCGGCTGTAATTAACGGCTGTAGCTGCAAGTTGCGGAAGGCTTGCTGAAAGTCATCGGCGCGGCTAACCATCAGGATCAAACTCCTACGAGGAGAGCATTCTAGCCAATTTCAGTCCTCCAATCAAGCCACCCCCCAAGTTCCCAAACTCCCCTAGATCCGCACGCCTCCCAAGGAGCTCTAAAACTTTCTAGGGATCGGTCACAGCCAAAGCAAGCAGGAGTTGGATCGTGACCTCTCATCATCGTCAACCAACACCCACTTCCTACAACCATCGGGAAATTCACTGCAACCGCCTGCAAGATCGTTCCAACCATCTGAGGACTTATGAAAACTGGTGAAGGAGCCGAAGTCGATCAACGCCAGCACCTCGTTCAACGAGAATCCATTATCCAGTATCAAGATCCACCTAACTGTTGATGCCGTCCCGTAGCCAGTCACTACACTGAGGCACCAAGTAGCTTTGCCATCTTAAGGTGGGGACGGAAGTACCATCAAGCAAACGGGGTTCAATCCTGCTGGGTTAGCTGGTAGAGGGCAACATTGCCGGATACAATGCCAGAGTTCAGCACTAACTTGAGGATCCTGGTTCAGATCCGTGATCCTTGAAGACCTATCCCCTGTCATCGGGAGCTTTACTTTGGGCATTGATCTACGGAGTTATGTGTTTCTCGATAGCCTTCAGCCGCAGTATGCTGCCTACTTGGGGACAGTAGCCTACGGGTTTTTGCCTTTACCGGGGGATACCTCGCTCTGGATCGAGATCTCGCCTGGAATTGAGATCAACCGGATTACCGATATTGCCCTCAAATCGACCTCTGTGCGTCCTGGGGTGCAAGTCGTGGAACGGCTATACGGATTATTGGAGATCCATTCCAACCGTCAGGGAGAAACACGGGCAGCGGGGCAGGCCATCCTAAAGGCATTGGGGGTGACGGAACAGGATCGGCTCAAGCCTAGAGTGGTTTCCAGCCAAATCATTCGCAATATTGATCCCCATCAAACTCAACTGATCAACCGTTTCCGGCGGGGACAGATGCTCTTGTCCGGACAAACCCTCTATATTCTCGAAGTCCAACCTGCAGCCTATGCACCCCTTGCCGCGAATGAAGCGGAAAAAGCAGCGCAGATCAATATTTTGGAAGTCCAACCCTTTGGCAGTTTTGGACGGGTGTATTTGGGAGGAGAAGAACGCGATATTATGGCTGCCTACCGAACTGCTTTAGGATCAATCGAAAATGTTGTAGGGCGGCCTCAATCGGTTGATCGATCCGATAAGTAAGCCTTAAGCCTCTTCCAAACCATCATGTTGTAGAAGTCAAGTAGGCTCTAGCGCAACAGTCTCAGTCGGGTTGAACAAAAAACTGGGATGTTATTTTACAAGCTGTGTAGGTCTGTTGCTAGCTGGCTTGATCACGAAATGCAAAGTTTTTTTGAGTCTTTAGCTCTAGTCTTTAAGCATGATGAGAGTTGTGATTAGAGATACAAAACTCTGGCTTTCCCGATCAGTTTCAACAGATTCGATTAAGGATCGGGTGAAGGTCTCTGGCTTAAAAAATATGGAAGGATCGGGGTATTTCCCAAGTGCTTGCGCAAGGTGGAGGTGGTGGAAGCCAACGATTTTGCGGCATTGTCAGTAGCCTGCGTGTGACGATCGCCGGGAGGTTTGTAATGCAAGTGAGTGTAACCTATCGACAGCAGCTCCAGTTTCAGGCCGAAACTCGTGGTCATCAGATCATGGGGGATCAGCCCGAAGCGAGTGGGGGCCACGATCAGGGAATGACCCCGCCGGAGTGGTTTTTAGCCTCCTTAGGCAGCTGTATGGGGTTTTATGCCGTCAAGTATCTGGAAGCTCGTGATCTTGACCCGCAAGGATTGACGATCCAGGTCTCGGCTCAAAAAGCAGATGATGCACCTGCCCGACTCGATCCAATCCAGGTGGATGTGCATCTGCCTCACAGCCTGGAGGAGCGCCATCAGAAAGGACTGGCCAAAGCGATCGAAGCGTGTTTGATCCATAACACCCTGCTGCATCCTCCCCAGCTCAAAACCCAGATTCATTTGCCAGTCCCAGCCTAGAGTGTTTGGGGGTTATCCGGTCCCCATGAGTTGTCTTTGTCCGTCCACGTCCATAGAGGTATTGCCATGCCAGTGATCACGTTGCCCGATCTCGAAGCTTTGATTGAACGCGTCAAAGTCGCTCAGGCCAAATTTGCCACTTACAGCCAGGAGCAAGTGGATCTGATCTTTAAGCGAGCCGCTCTTGCCGCCAATGCAGATCGGATTCCGTTGGCGAAGTTGGCAGTTGCGGAAACCAGAATGGGGGTGATTGAGGATAAGGTGATCAAGAATCACTTTGCTTCAGAATATATCTACAACAAGTACAAGCATGAGCTCACCTGCGGCGTGATCGAGGATGATCGGCACTTCGGCATCCAGAAGATTGCTGAGCCTGTCGGTGTTCTGGCTGGGATCGTGCCCACCACCAACCCCACCTCCACCGCAATTTTCAAAGCCCTGATCGCCCTCAAAACGCGGAATGGGATCATTTTCTCTCCCCACCCTCGCGCTAAAGCCTGCACGATTGCTGCTGCCAAGGTGGTTTTGGAGGCAGCAGTTGCCGCTGGAGCTCCCCCTGACATCATTGGTTGGATCGATGAACCGTCTC
>CAZONZ010000499.1:0-3018 GCA_964581005.1 uncultured bacterium | reverse complement strand
GCATCAATATCCTCGCGGAAGTTTTCAAACTTCTGATCGACATCGCTGCGAAGATGGTCAACCTTCTGATCAATCCGATCCAGCTTCTGCATCATCTGTCCTAAGACTTCTTCCAAGGAATAGGTTATGGTCAGGGGAGTTTGAGTCATAGTGGAGTTTGATTAACAACGAGATCTTAGAGCGTGTTTGAGAAGTTTTAGGCCAGCCTTCTGACCATACTTCCCCCCGTTAAACCCACTCTCTTGGGCAGCCCCTGCCGTTTTGACGGATTGAGAATCGATACACGCGGCGGAAGGGTGAGGCTGGCCTCCAGCTTTGCGGAGGTCGGTGGAGCGAGGACGTCCCCCCGGTTTGGCGGGGGCGAGCAGGGGTTCGAGGATGAGCCACTGGCCATCGGTGAGGTCAGTGTCGTAAGATTGTCGAGTCATTTTTATGGTTGAGAAGCTACGAGTTGGTCTCTCAACTTTACCTGATAACCTTTTCAAACACGCTCTCAGGATCTGTGTTCAGGATCTATGTTCAGGATCTATGTTCAGGATCTGTGTTCAGGATCTATGTTCAGGATCTGTGTTCAGGATCTATGTTCAGGATCTGTTCAAGCGTGTATGGGCATTCAGTTGGAAAGGTTTCTATAGATTGGCTGGTTTCCTTAGCCGCATCACGACACGCTCGTCGGTAATATTTTTGAATCCAGGTTTGATCGGTGAGAAAACGATATAAGCTTGGCGTATCCTCTAAGCAGTCTTGGATGCAATCTCGGCAGTTGGCGAGAGTGAGATCCCAGCTTCGGGTTCTTCGCTCCGGTTGGTATTGGCATTTGAGCATGTGGATCAGAAGTGTTTGGATGTAGCTACCCAGTTCCCTTTGTTCACTCCGCCCCAAAGCATCTAACTCCTCAACTAAGTTTTCCACATCCAACTCAGCCCAACATCCTTGGCGGAGATACTCCGATTGTTTTTGGGTCCATTCCAGAAAGTCCTGATCATACAGCCCTGCCGGATCCATCGGTTTTGCCTCCCTGACTGAGCGATCAGGCCCAGTCTAACCCCCTACCTGGAAGCAGCAAGTCACAAGGTTAAGGTTAAGCTGCAAGAATCCGCGCACAAGGTTCCAGAGAACGGTACACTTTGAGAGATTCGATCGTGTGGACTCATGAGAGAAACGTTGGTGCTCCGGGATGCCCAGGATCGCACACTAGAGTGTGAAATCCTCAAGCGGGTGAGTATTGAGGGAACAGTCTATGTTCTGATCATGCCTGTGGATCCCTATGTCGAGGTTCTGGTTTGGGATAGTGTTGAAGCCGAAGGGATGGACGATGATTTTGAAGGGGTGTTGGATGAACCCAGCCCTGACGATCTAGAGGCGGCCCTGCCCACAGCGCAAGCCGTGTTGTCGGAGCTGAATTTGAGTCTCCATCGCAATGCCTATGACGTGCTGACCGTTCAAGGCGAGATCCCACAACCCAGCGAGGAAGATATTCTAGAGATTGCCAAGGATGAAGATGAGATCGAGGAGTACTATCTGCTCACCACCTTTTTCCACAACAACAAGCAATTTGGCATCTTTACCCCCCTCGATCCCTTGCTGCTCTACGCCGTTGAACCCGATGACGCTGCGCCTTACCTGCTGACCCCAGATTTCCCCGAAGCGCTCTTTGAGCAACTCGAAGCCTACTTCCTCGATCTAGTTGAGGAAGAGCTCAGTCAAAATGGCAATGGCGATGCAGGGGATGCTTAAGGTTAAGCAGGCACAAGTCACCTCTTGATCCAGCTTGGTCTAGGATCGCGGGGTTCAAGCTGCCGGTTGATTCGGCTTTGGAGACTGCCGCAACTCATGCAAATAGGTAAAAACAGATTTGTCGCCAATGTCGGGCGGGATCGGCTGCAGCAGTTTCCGCCCCCCAAAGATCAGAAACAGGATTGCCCATCCCAGCAGCAACCCTGATTCCCAACCTGCAGGCAAAATCCCGATCAAATGGCCCAATAGTAAGCTAGGGACCACTAAAGTCAACAGCTTTGCCTCGATCCGATTAAAACAAAAGGCTTCTTTGAAGAAGATCCCATTCAAGGCCACAAAGGTGAAGCCAACACTGAGCAGAGCTAGAGGTTGACCATACACAGTCTGAGCTAGAGCTTGATCGGAATACACTCCCCATAGCAGAGATGCAGCACAACCGATCCCCCAACAGATCTGCAACACTCGATGCAACACACTCAAATAAATGTGGATCTTAAGTAAGCTGAGTCCCATCGCGACACAGAATACCCCATAAAGCAGAGTCAACCTCTGCAGGATCAACGGCTCGGTTCCCCAGACGAGCACAGCACCTGCTCCCACGGCAACACAGAGAGCCATGATCACCAACCCAGCTCGATATAAAATCACCTCCTGCCGATCAGCAGGGGTAATCGTGAATTCACCAAACTGTCCCTGATAGACGGGTGAAGTAGTATGGGTCTCCATCAACGCGCCTCTCTCACGTAACCAACGTCATTGTAGACCGTTTGTCTCAAGTCATTTCGTCGCTTGTTCTAGTCCATGAGCACAGGATCCTGGATTAAACCTAATCTCTAGCAGATAACCCGTAAGGGGAGTGTATTATTCACGGCATCCTGATCGTGATTATACTGATTAGCCATGAGTGGAAAATTAGCAACCCTAACGAGGCGACGACTCGATATCATTGCTCAGATTGTAATGGATACTACAGAATCAATCCCACCAGAACTCCAGAACAAGTTAGTCGAACTCAGTCGATCCATCCATCGTTCCCATCAGTCCAAGCAATAAAGGATCCATAGGTTTGTCTAGGGATCCTTTATTGTGGGTGTGAGTAGCCCATACCCTAACTTAGGGATGATGTAAGCCCCTGTTAGGTCATCGCATTTTGAGGTGTATAGGATATAGATGGAAGGATCCGCATGAACAATAAGGATCCTATCCGGCCTGAGCACCCCGATCCCCCTGATTGTCCCTAAGGATCCGGTGCAACTCATGGTCCTTACAGTCCCGCCAATC
>CAZONZ010000498.1:0-3023 GCA_964581005.1 uncultured bacterium | reverse complement strand
TGAGCCGAATTTTGCCCCGATCGATGCGCCTGAGCCGCTTCCGGATCTGCCTGCACCCCCTACAGCTGGCAATCCTGAGGCTGATGGGATCTTTGGATCCCAGGGGTTCATTATCGATCAGTCGGGCTTTGGCGGATATGTGCTTCGGTTTAACCAACTGCAGGTTCGAGGAACAATTGCAAGTGTGACGATTCAGGCTCTCAACATTACCTGTAACTCAGATATCACAAATTTGTTGAGTCGGACAGCTAGGGATCAATTCGTCGCAACTTTGCTTGGTCGAGGCAACTCCCAAGAAGATGCCAACGGGTTTGACTTTGAGTTCACAATCCCTTACAACGCTGACGGAATTACGGCGACCGAAGATGGTCGGATCTTGATCAAGGCAACCCGTGCTTTTCCGACTGCTGATGGTGGATCTGAAGATTTCCTCAGTGGTGACGACATTGTCATTATCGTGACGATCACCGATGCGTTTGGCCAGCAGGAACGGTTTGAATCCAATATCTTCGATGTTGACAGTGAGGAAGATGAGCCAAGGGCATTGACCACGTGTGGAGCTCTAGTCTCGAATCCACTTGTATTTGCAACGCCAGATCCTGCAGCGACTCCAACACCTGAAGCCACTCCAGCTCCATAGTCCTCTCTGGAACTGGAAGGGTTGCAGCCTAGACAGGAAATGCAGTCGAACGAGTTATCTGGATAGGGAAAAGCTATCTGATCAATCTGAATCAATTCAATGGATTTAGGGTGCTTCGGTTTGGGTCCAGGTGGGGTGAAACAGGTGAACAACGGTGTTTGAACTGAAGAAAATGTACGGTTGTTGATGGTGAGGAGTGTTATGAGAGTGTTCAGCAAGTTTTGGATGACAACAGGAGTCGGATCAGCCGTGATCCTGGCTCTTTTGACGGGGGTGGTGGCCTGCAGCGATTCCGAAAATGATGGTCTAACGACTTTTGCGCCGGGTCCTACCTTTACGCCTGGAACGTCAACAGATGCAGGTGGAGGTTCGGGTGTAGGAACAGATGCGCCTGTCGATCCTCAGCCGACAACGCGCCCAACCCCGATCCAAGCTCCGACAACGGGTTCAGTTCCAACTCCGGCGGTGATCCCAACAATTGATCTCGGCAATCCAGTTCCCGCTCCGGTTCCCACAGTGACTCCTGTGCAAGTTCCCAATCAAGGGGCTGTGGTTTGTACTCCAACCACCAATGGGTTAGTGCTGAACCTGGCTGCAATCGTGCCTGAAGGGATCGGCGATCAAGATCCGATCTTTGGGATTGAAATCCGCAACCTGACCCAAAACCTCCGGGTGACCAACATTCCTGGGGATCCAGTTGATCCGCCCCTTTTGAATTTGGACGATGTTTCTGTTCTGGATCCAGAGGGACTGATTGGCCAGACAACCCTTGATCTCAGCTTCACTCTTCCCTTCGGAAGTGACATTATTCGAGCTTTTAGTACTGATGATGTTTTGGTGGTAACCTTAAGCCTGATCGATGCTGAGGGGACACCCCTGATCTTTGAGGCTCCCCCTTGCAACGCCATCATTGATCAAGGCTCGATCCCCGAACCAACTCCAGAACCACCGGGTGAGCTCCAGATCATCGATCGGATCTCCTTCACAGCTCTGCGCTTCAATCTAAGTCAGACATCAACTACCGGAGTCGTAGGTTATGGTCCCAACCAGGGATTAGCTGATCCATCTGATCCAGATGGTCCAAATGTGTTGTCACCTGAGTTTTTACCTGAAATTGATTCTGAGACTGAGGATACTGACGGCGATGGTGTACTCGATCCGGGAGAAGATCTCAATGAAAATGGGGTGATTGACATCAAGCTTGTGGATGAACCAGGGCCTAGTCCGGCTGACTTTGGGACTCCGGCTTGTGGGGAAGATCTCAATGGCAACGGTATGCTCGATCCAGGAGAAGACACCAATGGTAATGGATTCCCAGATGTTGTCAATGATGTGGATTGCAATACAGCCACTACCTTCTTAGATCCGTTTGATGAAGATGGAGATGAAGATTTTGAGGCAATCGTTACACGGTTGACATCAGATGATCAGTCTGATAATCAACCTGTTGGATTCCTTGGGTGTGAAGGACCTGCTGGTGGAACAGGCGGAGTGTTCCTGAGTAACTACCCAAGCGTTTTTGTCATCAATCAGCAGAATGGCCTATTTGTGGATGTTCTTCCGAATAATGCTGATGTCAATGTCCTCCCTGACGCAATCCCTGGATCCTTGAACGATGATAGTGTCTTGCGCAACCCAGTTATCCTATCCAATCAACAGATCACGATCACTCGCAACCCGAACGACATTCTGACAGCAACGATCACACCTAGCAACTTTGATGAGCTCTACCGAATCAATTACTTTGAAGATTTGGTATTTGATATTCGATCTGGATCCTGTGTGATTGATTCCCTGACAGCGATTGCAGAACCTGTTTTCATTGATTCGTCTGTATTGATTAAAGGTGTACTGGGATCCATCACAGGTCTGTTTACTTTCCGAGGTAGTGAAGGAGGAATTGACGAGCCGAGTCAAGGTAGCTTACTCGGTACACAGGTTCGTTCCAGCGCATCTCTGCCAGAAGGAATCATTGAAGCAGAAGATCCACGTTTCTCTGGGGTTCTCAATCTAGCGGATGCGGCAGGCAATCAGGTGCGAACTGATGCAACGATTATCTTTGACCAGATCGGATCTCAATTGACTCAATCAGCCGATGATCCTGTTGGATCGGATCTGCCAGATGGTAACGTGAGCTCAACCTTGCCACCTTACACCACTGCCAACACAAGCTTCTATGAGGACATTACGCCAAGGGGGGTTGACTTCTTCCCCTGTCCTGGAAACACAGATCCCAACGCGGTTTGCGGACGCTTCCAACTCAACCAGCCTTTTGCTGCAACAGGAGCAAGCGATCTGTTGGTGATCTCAGGTACGTTTGTGGGACGCTTGGCTGACACCAACTAAGTTCTGCACCGATCAATAACGAATACTCTCGTGACGA
>CAZONZ010000497.1:0-3027 GCA_964581005.1 uncultured bacterium | reverse complement strand
GTCAAATGAGCTGATGCCATTAGAATAGATCACGGACACTCGCCTGCAGCAGCCCCATGTATTTTGGAATCGTCGGGTTTTTATCCAACAATGTCATGCTACCGATTCTGGATTTTTTCTACGGAATCGTGCATAGCTATGGCCTTGCAATCATTTTTCTCACTCTGGTCATTCGCGTTTTTCTCTATCCTCTCAACGCCACTACGATCCGCAACATGCGCAAGATGCGGATCATCAACCCGGCGATGCGCAAGGAAATGAGTGATCTGCAGGAGCGCTACCGCAATGAGCCGGACAAGATGCGGGAAGCTCAGTCCAAGCTCTATAGCAAGTATGGGGTGAACCCTCTTGGCGGTTGCCTTCCCCTCTTGGTCCAGATGCCCATCTTGATCGCGTTGTTTGCGACCCTGCGGGGCTCTCCCTTCACGGCGGTGACCTATGATCTCAATCTCCACATCTTGCCCCGTGAAGTTGCGGCTGAGGTGGTGCCTTCAACCTTCTCCACCGATCCCAAAAATATTTTCTTGACGGAGTCGTTGCACAAGCAGATCGTGTTGACCAGTCCGAAAGGACAGAACCTGGGTGAAGGGGAGACGACCAAACTATTTTTACAGGGGGAAGGCGGCAAACTCTTGAATCAGCTGGTCGAAGACGTTGGCGGCAATCTTGATCAACTAACCACCACGTGGACGATCACCAAAGGCGAGGATCTGGCCCAGATCAAGCCGGATGGAACCTTGGTTGGCTTACAGCCTGGGGATATCACCGTTCAAGCCGCAATCCCTGGTCTTGCAGCCGATACTGGGTTCTTGTTTATCTCCAAATTGGGTCATGTTGGCGCGATTGATCCGGATGGAACTCTCCACTGGGATGTGATCGCGATGATCTTGATCTTTGGCGTGAGCATCTATCTGAACCAGGCGTTGACGGGGCAAGGTGCTGGAGCTGATCCGAATGATAGTCAGAAGGCAGTGAATAAATTTACGCCTGTGCTGTTTTCTGGGATGTTCTTATTCTTTCCGTTGCCTGCTGGGGTGCTACTCTACATTCTGGTTTCCAACGTGTTCCAAACGGCTCAGACCTATCTGCTTTCCTTAGAGCCCTTGCCCGAAAACCTGCAGAAGTTGGTCGAAGAAGAGCAACAGGTCCAGGAAATGGACGCCAACGTAGCGGAAGTGATCGAAGTCGAAGAGCCCAAACCTACTCGCTCAAAGTCTCAGATCAATCGGGATTCATTGCCGTTTGAGCGTTGATTGCTTCAGGTAGATGGGAGGATCCGATCATGCATCTCCCGCAGTCGAAGGGACTTGATCCCTCGGATCCCACTCAGGCCAATCGGCTAGAGTCGGATCCCGTTTTGTTGAGAGCGTATACATGGCTGACTCGTTGTTTAGAACTCATGGGATTACCTGCTCAGATCGCTGTTATGGGATCCCAACAGTTAGAGATTGATTCAGCCAGTTTGACAGATCAGCAGAAAGCCATCTTGCTGAACCGGATGCGATCCGAGGGGGGTGAGGATCCAGATCATCCAGAGCTCAATCGAGCCGGGATCCCATTGGATGCCCTTCAGTATTTGGCGAATACCTTGCTGAATTTGCACCAACCCGAAACTGATCAACGGGCGTTTGTGATCGAGTTAGAGGGGTATCGCCAGCAGCGGTTAGAGCAACTGGAGCAGATGGCCTCCGAGGCTGTAGATCAGGTGCGGCAGACAGGCCAACCCTACGAGTTCAAAGCCTTATCTGCGGCTGAGCGGCGGCAATTACACACCTACTTTGCCGAGCCCCACTTCGGCGATCTAGAAACCTTTAGTCAAGGGAAGGAACCCGACCGACGACTGGTGATCCGGCTGGCCTCTGCTTCTGATCCACAGATTCAGGCTGGAGGCGGGGATCGAGCCGATCATCCCTAAGCTGGTTGGGATTCGATCAGTTGTGACGTGTAGGAGGCAGCTATGTTGAGACCCATCCCATTAGATGAGCTGCTACAAGCTCCGGATCAGACCCTCACCTGTGAGTTTAAGCAACTGTTTGAGGGGTTTGAGAGTTTGATCCCAGTGGAAGGCAGTGTACGTCTGATCCATCATGGCAACTTTCTGGAAGCGTTTGGCGCGGCCAAAACGATCGTGACGATGACCTGCCACCGTTGTCTGCAGCAATTTAATCATCGCTTGGAGCTTGAGTTTAACGAGATCTTGTGGATTGAAGAACCGTCGCCAACGATCGCGGCTGAAGTGGAACTTGGTATGGAGGACTTGGTGGAACGGATCCCGCCGCATGGCTCATTTGATGTGGAAGATTGGATCTATCAAAATCTTTACCTAGGGCTACCCGTGCAACTGGCCTGTCGGTTAGACTGTCCTGGATTTGAGATCCCGGCTCAACCAGAACAGCCCAAGGGGGATCCTCGTTGGGCAGCCCTGCGGGTGTTGCAGGCAGAGTTGGAGGCTTAAGGGTGTAGGCTTAGCAGGGGGATCATGAGGGAGTGTTTTACAGCTCAGCAGTCAGCAACGGTCAAACTGGAGGGAACGCTGGAGCAAGTGCAGCGCTTCATTCAAGATCCGGGCAACCTGATGAGTGCATTGTTGCGAACCGATCAGTTTCGGCGGCTAGACACCAACCGATTTGAAGTGCGGATGCAACCGATCGGAGCTTTGGGGATTCAAATTCGACCGATTGTGAAACTGCAACTGATCACCACGGCAGCGGCAGAAGTCCAGCTGAAAGCGATCGGGTGTCGGGTGGAGGGGAATGAATGGATCGATCGCAACTTTGATCTAGAATTTTTCGGGGAACTTGCCCCGCTCCAGCGCCGAGCAGCCATGTCCACCTCAGGGGTCACCTTGATCGGGAAAGCAAGCCTGAAGGTTTGGATCGGGTTACCTCCCATGCTGCGGTTCACACCCAGCGTCTTGATCCAGTCGATCGGAACCACGATCACACGAGGCGTTTTACTTGCGATCCAAAGCTCATTAACTCGACGACTGCCGATCCGGTTTCAATCCAGCCTCAGATCGGGACTGTT
>CAZONZ010000496.1:0-3040 GCA_964581005.1 uncultured bacterium | reverse complement strand
GGGGCCAATTGTTGTGGACGCAGCAAACAGGTACCCCCTCGCTCGATCGCAGTGAAAAGGTCAGTGTTGATCTAGAGGGTAATGCCTATTTGAGTGGCTACACCACAGGCAATCTGGGAATGATGAACCGAGGTTTTGGGGACGCTTGGGCAGCTCGATTTGATCCCAATGGATCTCTGGAGTGGGTTCAGCAACTGGGCGGATCGGGCGATGAGGTGAGTGAAGGCATTGCCATCGATCGCCAGGGGAATGTTTACCTGTCTGGGTTTACCAATGGAGACTTAGGGGAAGACAGTCGAGGTGGATTTGACGCTTGGCTGGCCAAGATCCGGCAGGCAGGCCCTTGATGGATAGCCCTGAACTTTAGCTCCGGGGGGTGGGGGAGAAGCTCCTTGGCAGCTCTTCCCCTTACTGCTCTGGGAAGCCAGATCTAGAACCAGACCTCATGATCGCCTGGTTCATCGGGATTGATCTGTTTCGTTGAGATCTAGCTGGTCTTGGTTCCCGCCATCTCCAGCCAGACTCGCGGGAGCTCAGTGGTTCCGTAAGTTTGGAAGGCCAGTCCAGCAGCTTCTTGATAGGCTTGGCTGGCGACATCGACTGGATAGCCACTCATGGCCACTTCCACAAAGCCTCCGTAGGCCGCAAAACATTCAAAGCTGCGTTGGTTGAGCATCACGGTGCGTTCGTGATTAAGAATGACCTTGAAGCCGTTTCGCTCCAGGGTTTCCGCCCACTGGCTAGGGGTCATCCAGCCGGTATCGAAGGCTTTTTGGCTTTTGCCCCGCTGGCGAGTGATCTTGCCCAGACCAGCTGCTTGGCGTTCTTTGTCCAACCGTTGCAGCACTCCAAAGGCGGCTTTATGCCATTCCGTGTAGAAGGTATCGGTGCCTTTTGGAAAGGTGCCAACGTAAAAAACGGAGTTGAAAGCCAGTAGCCCACCGGGACGCAGGATCCGATTGATCTCTTGCAACAGCTTGTCTTTGTCGGGCAGCATGTGGATCGAGTTGCCCATCATGACCATATCGGCAGATTCAGATTCAAAGGGTAGTTCGTCTGCTGATCCTTGCACGAGAGTTACAGCGGGTTTGCCTGCGGCTTGGGCGGCATTGAGGGCTGCTTGATCATCAACCCACAGACCCTGTTCCTGAAATTGCTCACGGGCGATCGCTAAGGAGTCTGCTGCAATGTCCAGTCCCATTACGGTGGCGGTTGGTTTGGACTCCAAGAAGATCTCGGTCATGGTGCCTGTACCACAAGCAAGATCGACCAAGCGTTGGACTGGATCGAGCGGCAAGCTGCGGATAAAGGCCCGATTCGCCTCGATATATTCGGGTTGCTTTGAAAAAGGCTCGTAAGAAAAGACAACTTCCATAGGTATACCACCCGTCATGCAGAGATCGTGTTGGACTCAGGACGTTTTCGCAGTGTTATTTTGACATCTTTCCGATCAAATTTCTGATCAAAATTCTATCCAGCCCCTGATCAAAGCTCCTGATCAAAGCTCCTGATCAAACCTTCTGATCAAACCTTCTGATCAAACCTTCTGATCAAACTCTCTGATCAAAGCCCTGCTCAATCGTTGTCTATAATTGTCAGGGTTGTGCTGCTCTGTCCACCCCCTAGATTGTAGTTCTCGCCATCCACTAGGTTGATGATCAAGGTTTCATCGGGATCTTCTGGAATTGTATCGTCTACTGGAGTAATTCTGATCTGGGCTACGCTACGATCCGGTTGAATTGTGATGGTAAAGGGATCACTGAGTGGCGGGGTAGCGGTGTAGTCATCTGGGGTAGCTGTGCTGGCTGGATCGAGCTCGTAGGTCACATCTAGAGCATTGGTTGTGTTGCCGTCTCGTGCAATCCGAATGATTCCAACGGTTCCGTCTGCTTCGCTGGCATCACTGAAGGTGCTGATGAAAACGTTGGGGGGTGAGGCGTCGTCGTTGTCCACGATCGTGACTGTGGCTGTTTCGGTTCCCAGTGCTCCTAGGTCATAATCGGCTTCATCTAAAAGGGTGACTGTGATCGTTTCATCTTCTTCAGGGGTGCTGTCATCAATGGGATCGATCATGACAGTGGCTTCGGTTTCCCCAGCTGGGATCATGATCATGCCGTTGAGAGCGGGATTCATGGCAATGAAGTCTAGGGCGTCTTCAGCTGTTCCTCCAAAGGTGTAGCGAACCAGCAGATCTTGGCTGGTATTGCCGATCCGAGTGAAGGTGAAACTGCCATTAATGCGATCTTGCTCAAAGGCATTGGTGGCCGTTACTTCGACAACAGGGGTGCCACTGGCCAGGGTGTTGGCTGATCCTGGGGTGAGCTGGCCACCACTTGGGAAGGTCAATGTGTCAGGGAATGTGCCTGTTTCTGCTGGATCATAAGCTACAGAATCGGCATTACCCGTTAGATCGCCGAAATACCATTCTCCATTGGGGGCTGGATCGCTGTTGTCAAGGAACCGAGTGGCAGCGTCTGGAGGGTTTGGGGTTAGCTCTAGGGCGACATCACTATAAGGAAGATTGTCGGGTTCTACCAGAGCCAAGCTATCGATCACTGTAATGGTTCCATCATCGATCAGAGGCTGCAGGATCTCAGGTGTGCCGTCGTTGTCTTCATCAAAGTCAGTTGGGAGAGCGCTTAGATCGAGCGTGGTTTGGATCAAAAAGTAGGTGCCGCGGTTGGGCAAGATCCTCACGTCGAGTCCGGGATCGTTGACGACGGTGGTGGCTGCATCGATGAGAGGATCGTAGGTGTCGTTGCTCTGGAGGATCAAGAGTCCATTACTGCCAAGGGTTTGGCTGCCCAGATCAAAGGTATACTCGACATTGCCAGGATCGCCACTGGGGTTGCTGTCTACAGCCACGATCTTGAGATTAGTCAGCGCCTGATCTGGATCGCCCTTGAATTCTAGATACTCAAACCCGTCCCCGCTTGCACCTGGAACTGGGGCATTCACTTTGAGCTCGTTGAAGATCACGGAGAGGATCTGGGGAGTTGGAGTTGGACTTGGAGTTGGGGTTGGGCTGGGGGTTGGAGTT
>CAZONZ010000495.1:0-3042 GCA_964581005.1 uncultured bacterium | reverse complement strand
GTATAACTCTCGATCGGAGAAAAGTGTCACTGGAGATACAATATGTTGGCTGAGACCTGGTTGTAATGCATTAAAAGAATGAGATCGATGCATTTGCGTCATGATCACTATTTTGACTCTTCCCTGCTCGAATGATCCTCAGAGCTGATTTGTAAGCTAACTCTTAAGCTGACTGAGGCGAGCAAGTTGACGAGCCATTAAGCAAATAAACGACCCATAAACCATTGCTTCACTGATCTCCGAGCGCAACTCGTAGTCCTTACCCAAATGACAGTACCGATTCAGCCAACCCAAGCTCCGTTCCACTACCCATCGATGTGGTAACACTTCACATTGGCTCGACTCCCGTTCGATCACCTCGACTCGCACCTTCTCCCCACACAGCTGTTGCACCGCTGCTCGAAACCTCTCTCCCGAATACCCTTGATCGACCCACACCCCTTCTAAGCTCGATAACGTGTCTCAAACCTCCTCAAATCCCACCACCGCTCCCAGTCGATCCGGGCAGTTGGCTTCTGTAACCAGCACCCCTAACAGCAATCCTTAGTCATGCTTAGTTGCCTTGACGAACCAATTCAGCAACAGCTGGATCAGAGGGATCAGGCTGAATAGGATCCGGAGGAGAGATCGTTCCTGTATCACTGATCTGCAAATCTGTGTTGGGAAAATCGTGTTGGGTGAGTTGCCGGATCAAATTTACACTGTGCTGATAAGGATCCGGATGAGGGATCCCAACCCCATCGAGTTGAACAGGATGGATCTGACCAGAGATCAATTGACCTAAAGCATTTAACTCAACTTCTAACACCAATGAATGTCCTGTAGCCCCAGCTGTTGCAAGAGTTCGGTAGCCAAGAAAGTTGCCCAACGAATAAGCGATCAAGCGGCCTTGATAGAGCTCCAACGCTCGCGGCACATGCGGACCATGCCCCAGGATCAAATCCGCCCCCGCATCGATCAAACTCCGTGAAAACTGTACCAAATTCCCCCGCATTTCCCCCAGAAAAATCTCCTGCTGATCCCGCACATGTAAAGCTCCAGTTCCTTCAGCACCTGCGTGAACCGAAATGATCACAAGATCAGCCTGTTGATCGGCTTCTAACACTAACGATCGAGCCTGATCTAGCTCATGCACTGAATTATGGTAGGGCAAATAGCTAAACCCGATCCAGGCCACTTGTAATCCTTGAACTGAACTGTAGACGATCTCTCCTTTTGCTCCAACCGCCTGCATCCCAGCTATTTCAATATGATGGATCGTATCGGCAAATCCAGTTACCGTGAAATCCATCGAGTGATTATTGGCAACACTGAGAACATTGAACCCAGCAGATCGGAGGTGATCGGCATAACTGGGGGGACTGCGGAAGGCAAAAACCTGGGGGCGACTGACATCTTTGGCACTGATCGGATGATCGGTCAGCGTGCTTTCAAAATTGCCAAAGACGAGATCGGCATCGGTTAATAACGGCTTGACCGAAGCAAATAACGTTTCTTCCGCTCCTACAGGCAGGCGAGAGTAGGGAAAATCCGTTCCGGGGACAATGTCTCCCACTGCCTTGATCGTGATCGTTGCAGCTGAAATGGGTGGAGGAGTTGGGATCGAACGGAGCGCTAGCTGCTCAGGAGAGATCGTTGGATTCAGGGTGGGGACAGCAGATTCAGTCAGAGAGGAGGTTTGAGGTGAAGGCTGTGGATCAGCTTCCGATCCTGGTCTATCCTGAAGTGCTTGAGTGGTCTGAGGATCTTGAGTGACTGAAGGGCTCGGATCAGTTGGGGTCGCTAAAGCTGTTGGTGGGTGTGGATCAGGTTCAAGATCCGAGATGGGTGGACTAAGCAGAGGGGGTGGATCAGGTAGAGGATCGGGGTCAACGCCTGAGATTGCAGGATCAGGTGGAGTTGATGGATCTTCTGGATCCGACAAGCGTTCTGGATCGGTTGAGGATGTTGGATCGGTGGAGCTAGCTGCTTGATCTTGATCATCTAGATCCTCAGAGTTAAATTGATCCCCTTGGACAACTTGTAGAACTGGAGGCCAGCTCAGATCGGGGCTGAACGAGAGCCGACTACCTAGAACAGATCCTGCTGTTGCTGCAGCAATGGCACAGCTTGCGATCAATCCACCCACTAACCAAGAGCGTCTGATCGGGCGGTTTGGGTGAGTCCGTAAAGGTACAGGATGAGCTGGTGAACGAGACGATCGAGATGGAGAGACACTTTTCGGGGGAAGCGGAGGTAGGCTGGGAGACTTTGGAACCGATCGAAGTGTGTGGCCAGGAGGACGAGCCGATCGAGGGGTTGAAACAGACGGTTGAATCGATCGAGGGGTTAAGGCAGAAGCGTCAATCGATCGGGGTGTTTGAACAGGAGACTGGACCGATCGGGAGATTTGAGCAGGAGGCTGGACCGATCGATGTGTTTGAACAGGAGGTTGGACCGATCGGGAGATTTGAGCAGGAGACTGGACCGATCGGGAGGAAGCTAGCAGGGGTCTTGTCGATCCAGATATCAGATCGAGATGATAGGCCCAGATCATTTCGGCAACCCCGCTGAGCTGAGCATAGACTCGAACGGTTTCGATCCCAAGCGGTTGAAGCTGGCTTAAGCCCTTGGTGATCCGCGCCAAAATTGGATCAGCTCGCAGAACCCGATCCGAGCCTAAACGGAGATATAAACATGGACCACTCCGACGCCCCTCAACTCTAATTTCATAGCGTTCAAAAACTTGGTTGATCAGAGAAGCAATCGCCTGGGGATCCCCTTGGCGAGCAGCGTAGAGCAACTTAGCCGGATCCGAAGTACTGGATCGAGCTGAGGGTGGAGGGATGGGCTGAGAAGATCGAAGTGGTTTCATGGGGAGTCCGATCGATGTATACACCACATCTAGTGGTCATCCTACTCGCAAACCCTCGATCAGCAACCCCATCTGCCCAAAATCAACACGAAAAAAAGGTAGCTCCAGCGGAACTACCCCGGACTTTGATTCAGATGAAGCCTCCCCCACCTGCAAGCGCGAGGTGGGGGTGTCGTAATGCTAGCCTG
>CAZONZ010000494.1:0-3050 GCA_964581005.1 uncultured bacterium | reverse complement strand
ACAAAGCGATGGCCTCGGCTGAGCGCAACTTCGGTCCCGAGCATCCCACCACGGCTTTGAGATATCACAATTTGTCTACGGTGCTACAAGATCTAGGAGAGTATGAGAGCGCGTTAGATCTGTCTGCCAAAGCGTTACGGGTGTTTGAGGCGACGTTGCCTGCGGATCATCCTTACATCACCACGGTTAAGCAAAGTTACCAACGGATCCTGAACTCCATGCCCAAGTCTGATCAATCATCCAACGGATCCTGAAAGATTTTATCCTCACCCCAGATTGGAGATTGAGCATGAGTGACTATCACATCAATATCTTTTACGGTGAAGCAATGGGTTTTGTCAAAATGACAATTAAGTACGAATTGATTATTTATTGGAGCGAAGTTGATCAAGCCTTCATCACCGAAGTGCCTGAACTACCAGGTTGTGTCGCGGATGGCGGAACCTATCAAGAGGCCGTGCAAAATGCTGAAGAGGTGATTCAAGACTGGATCGAAACCGCAAAAGCCTTAGGACGTCCCATCCCCAAACCCAAAGGGCGGCTTATATTTGCTTAATGAGTCGCCTCTTTAACACTGAGCATCCCCTCTCACGCTCACTCCCATGGACTAGCTGTTATAGGCTAAGCCCACGATGAACTCACTTTGGATACATTCAGACATCACCAGGATCAAGTCAAGATACCAACGGATCCTGATCTCCATGACCCAACCTGATCAATAATCAACCACCCCTGATCATTATTAAGCCTTCCCTGATCAACTTTTGTCCTCTCTAGATCCTAAATTAAGCCCTCTGGATCCTAAATGAGGTGAGATGGATCCTAAATTAAGCAAGATGGATCCTACATGAGGCTCTCTGGATCCTTTTCTGAGTGTCCTGGATCCTGGGTGAGGGGAAATGGATCTTGGTTTGAGCGGCATGGGATCCTGTGTGGGGGCGTATGGATCCTGTAGAAAGCAAGATGGATCCTAGCTTGAGCGAGGTGGATCCTGGATAAGACAGTTTAGATCCTTTAAAACGGGCTTTTACTCCTCCAAAGCAGCTCTGCACTCCTCTGAGGCTGTACTATCAGCTTGAGCAGAGGATCCTAAATTCCATGGCCCGCCTGATTGGTTATCAATTAACTCTGATCATTCTTGCAGCTTTCCTGATTAATCTCTGATAGCCAGTCTGGATCCTGAGGTTGAGGAGACGTTCGTTATACTGGACTTGGAGCTAACTCCTCCTTGACGCTTTTAGGATTCTTACTTATGCAAATCATACTGAACCTTGATGAAGCCTTGATCAATGAAGCCCTTCAACTGACCAACCTGGCCACTCCAGAAGACCTGATCCAACTAGCCTTGCAAGAATGGCTGCAAACACACTGACCGAAGAACCTCCTTGACCTTGCTGGACAGATTCAGTTGACTTCAGACTTTGATCCCAAAGCGATGCGAGAGACTCGTCATGTTGTTGATTGATACCTCCGTCTGGATTAGTGTTTTCCGCGATCCCACAGGCCAGGTTCGGCAACACCTCGAAACTCTAATCGCTAATCGGCCCATTCTGCTCACCCGATTTACGCAACTGGAACTTCTACAGGGCAGTTTGAATGAACAAGAGTGGCAACTTCTCTCTACTTATCTCCAAACACAAGATTATGTTGAACTGACAAATCAATCTTGGCCAGCTGCTCGCATCTACTTTGACCTCTGCAGAAGTGTTAATCTGACAAAATCCTGAATTGGTTCGTGCTCCTATGTCACTACCCCGCGCAACGGATCTCGCTACGGCCTATCGAGTGTGTGATATCAAGCCTCTGCAAGGTGAAGAGCTTGATGTGTACTATGCCGACTTGAGTGAGGTGCGCCGCAGTGAAGCGATGACCAATGTCAGTACCATGCTGTTGCTGCAAGAGGCCGGGGAGTTTAGTACGATTCTGTTCACGGGGCATCGGGGCTGTGGCAAAAGTACGGAATTACGGCGGTTAGAACGTGAGTGGCAGCAGCAATACTATGTGATCTATCTAGAAGCGGATAGTGTGACGGATATTCATGATTTGGAGTACACGGATCTGTATTTATTAGTGGCGCAGTATGTTGAATTTGAGTTGCGACGGCTGGGTATTGCTCTGGATCCGAGGATCCTGCGGGACTTTGAAGAGTGGTTTGCTGACATTACTAAAGAAACTCAACAGTCTGTTGAAACTTCAATTGCGTTGCAGGCGGAAGCTTCTATAGGAGGACAAACACCGCTGCCGATTCCGTTTATGGCGAAGCTGTTGGCCAAGATCATGTCAGTGATTAAGGGGGGATCCAGCTATAAGACGACGGTGCGAGAGACGTTGGAGAAGGATTTTTCGCGGTTGAAGACGACGTTGAACCTGTTGTTGCAGGATGGACAGCAGAAGTTACGTCAGAAAAAGCCGGGTTGCAAAGGGTTATTGTTGATCTTTGATAATTTGGATCGGTGTCCGCCCCATGTGGCTGATAAGTTGTTTTTTGAGTATGCGGCGCAGTTGCAGGAGTTGAACATTACGCTGGTGTATACCGTCCCGATTTCAGCGATGTACTCTCCGAAGGGGTTGCTGAATAATCTGCCGGATCCGAAGGTTGTCCCGATGGTTAATATCTATCAATATGATCAAGGCAAAAACCCTCTGGATATTAAGGAGGAAGGGATCCAGGCTTTAATCCGGTTGCTGGAACTACGGATGGATACTCTACAGATCTTTAAGGATGAGCAGGTGCTGCGGCAGTTGATTGTTGCGAGTGGGGGACATGTGCGGCATTTGATGCAGATGGTGCGGGAGGCCTGTTTGACGGCGATTGGGCGGAAACATCAACAGATTGAACCGGAAGATGCGGACTATGCGAGTCGGCAGTTACAGTTTTCATTTGAACGGATGATCCCGGAGACTCATTACGCCTCGATTGCTGCTACCTACCGCGAGAAACGGGCCGTCAATGATGAGATTGGGCAGTTAACCCTCTTTAATACCTCCGTTTTAGAGTACAACGGGGATCAACACTGGAACTATCCTCATCCCATGGTGATCAAGATCGA
>CAZONZ010000493.1:0-3054 GCA_964581005.1 uncultured bacterium | reverse complement strand
TTCTGGCTGTTGAACTACAAAAAGAACAGCAGCATCTTCGATTTCTCCAGGAATTCCATTACCATTAAAATCTGCGACTTGGACCGGATCTTCACCTTGTCCAGTTACATCCTCAGGCGTGATGGGAGCTGTGTCTGGATCTCGAAGCATATTCGCTAGCGTAACAATATCATCAGTGTCCGTGAGCCCTTGGGAGATGGCGAACGCAATGAGAGCATCCTTCTGGTTTAAAGAGTCTTCCCCCTCAAAAAAGAAGGAAGTCCAGGATCCATCGTCCAGAGCTGAGACTGATTGGGGACTTGAAGCCATAGGAAACGTTTGAGCACTCTCGAAGTGAGTGTCTGATCCGAACCCTGGTGTAGCAGTTATCGAACCTGATGAGTTGCAGCCGCCCATCAACAGAATCAAAGCCACCACAACCGATCCAGACACAGGTCGAACCGATCCACCCAAACCCAACCCCTTTCCAGAACCCATGATCCTTCCTTCCTGATGAGAGTATTTGAACGCACCCCATCTACAGCAGAGTTTCTGGATGAGGATTCTTAAGCGGGCATCCCGCCGTCCTTGGCACTAAGCGGCGTTCGCGCCGAGTATCAGGAACTTTTGCCTTGATACTCCCAAGGGAAGAAAGCCTGTTTGGGTCGTGCCAACTCAATGCCGTACCCGTGGCTGGAAATAGGTCGTGGTCACTGAAGCCCGTACCCTAGACTAGAATAGTATAGCGGACGCTTCGCGCTGTTTGTGGGGATCGATCCGGCTGGGATCAGAAGGGCTGTCATAATGACCTGGTTGATGTGATCGGAGTGTCTTTAGGTTGCTTCGATGGGCCAAATTTTATGCATCTGCAAGATAAATCCTGGTAGTTCTGGATCGGCACTGATGGTCTCAGGATGATCGACAATCACTGGGGGTTGCTGCGGACGATAAATGTGAACCGTGTGATGGTCTGGATCGATCAGCCACCCTAAACTAGCGCCATTGTCGATGTATTCTTGCATTTTGGCTTGGAGGGTACTTAAGCTGTCACTGGCCGATCGTAATTCGATCACAAAATCTGGGCAGATTGGGGCGAAGGATGCTTGTTGTGTAGGGGTTAGACGATTCCACCGATCAAGTTTCAACCAGGCAGCATCTGGAGATCGGATCGCTCCGTTTGGTAAGGTAAAGCCTGTACTGGAGTCAAAGCTGATGCCGGTTCCGTTGTGTTCGGCCCAGATCCAAAGTTGGGCTGTGATGGCTGAGTTGCGGTGACCTGTATCGGCAAAGGCAGGTGACATGACGATGAGTTCTCCAGTTGCAGTCCGTTCTATCCGCAGATCTGGGTTGGCTTGGCAGAATTCGATGAACCTGTTGAGGTCCATTGCCGCGAGAAAAGGGAGGTTAAGGGTTAGAGGGATCGGTTCAGATCGGATCCAGAGGGTTGTCATGGTGGAGAGTTGATTCATACCATTTGTGGGTTCAGCGTTGTGGTTTGGATGGATGTATTCAGGTGGGTTTGTGAGGCAGGGGATCTAAGGGATCTCTCCCCTCTATCTGATCGACAAGACTGAGGATCTGAAGCAGGCGGGGGGGATCGGTTAAATAGAGATACCCTAGCAGCGTTTCAAATCCACTGGCTTGCTGGTACTGATCGGCGGGCAGATGACGTGGAGGACGACCGCATCCGTTCCGACCTCGGCGCACGATCTCGGCTTCGGTTTCGCTGAGATGGGGGATCAGGGTTTGGAGGGCTTGGGCTTGAGCACTGGCGCGGACTCGTTGGACGACTTGGCGATGATAGGCATCTGCTCGTTGGGGGGGAAACAGGAGTTGGCGACGAACGTAAAGCTCATAGATCGCGTCACCCAGGTAGGCCAAAGCAGCAGGGGTGAGCCGCCGAACTTGCTCAAGGGTGAGTGCTGGAGAAAAATGGTCCCAGTCCACAGGATCCTTAGGAGGATGAACCTATCCGTCAATGTGATCTGTACTATAGCAGTCCGGTTTGCAGTCCGGTTTGCAGTCCGGTTTGAAACTTGAGATCCTTCAGATGCCTTCAGGTCCAACGGTTCTCTCAGACCCCAAGCAGGATCATCACCCTCTTCTATGGGATCTCTCGTTGCCATCTGACTAGACTGCGTTGCCCAGGAAATGGCCCCAACCATGCTAGGCTCCGATTTCGGGTGTTGGATTAGGACGCGATCCCCTTCCAGATTGTTGAGATAGATAATCGGCGTCACGAGGTTACTTCAGAGGCTGCTAGAGGGGGTGCTAGGGTGCCCGATCCGTCTTCGGAATACCGTTTTGGATCTAATTCTTCCAGGAGGGGCTGCGTTGCTGAGTGATCTCCGACCCAAGTGCCAATTTTTTCACCCAATACTGATCGATAAATATTGCCTTGAACCGTTAGATCAAAGACAATAATCGGGATCTTGTTTTCTTTACATAAAGCGATCGCGGTCGTATCCATCACCCGCAGATCCTGAGTCAACACATCTTGATAGCTGAGACTGGCATAGCGTTTCGCCGCTGCATTCAGCTTGGGATCACAGTCATACACTCCATCGACTTTGGTGGCCTTGAAGATCACCTCCGCATCGATCTCAGCCGCCCGCAACGCTGCCGTTGTATCCGTTGTGAAAAAAGGATTGCCTGATCCAGCCCCAAAGATCACAACCCGTTCTTTCTCTAAATGCCGCATGGCTCGCCGTCGAATATAGGGCTCAGCCACCTCTTGCATAGCGATCGCCGTTTGGACTCGTGTCGGGATCCCCGTTCGTTCTAGAGCATCTTGGAGGGTCAGGGCATTGATCACAGTGGCAAGCATACCCACATAGTCCGCCGACGCTCGATCCATGCCCCGCGAAGCAGCCTCTTTCAGCCCTCGAAAAATGTTGCCGCCGCCCACAACAATAGCGACCTGAACTCCAGCCTTGACCACAGAAGCGATCTCGTTGGCAATCGACTGCAACACCTCAGGCTCGATCCCATAGGCTTGCTGACCCATTAAGGCTTCACCGCTCAGTTTCAACAAGATCCGCTTATACTTCATCAGCCTCCCCCACCTTGATCCCA
>CAZONZ010000492.1:0-3069 GCA_964581005.1 uncultured bacterium | reverse complement strand
TATAGCGCTTATCTTTTCTATCTCCTTAGATTTTAGCGTCAGTAACTGTCGCATAGAGTCCCCATATGCTCTCAGCTCAGGCATAGCAACTTGAGCTATAGCCTTGGCATTGCTCTGAATCTGAATCAGCATCTCCACTGTAGTTTTGTTCACTTTATCAGCCTCTCCTTTTAGATAAAGGGTTATCCACATAGCCACGATCGCTAGAAGTAGTGAAGCTATACTTGCTGTAAAGGAAATAAGGGTTATCGCATTCTCCCAGTTTGCCACTTTCCTTGCCGCTGATATGAATAGGACGACCTGAATGGTGCTGCTATCCTAGCATGGGTGAGGGCTAGTGGATGTCCTCACACAAGATCGTTGGCAGAAGGGATCGAGGAGCCCGATCCCGGTCGGGTAGCGCAGGAGAGGGAGTCAAGGAGGACAATAGAAATGACAGAATCCTTTCAAGCATATTTAAAAGTTACGGAAGTGGTGGATTGGCAACACCCTCAGATCCTTGAGCTGGCCAAACACGTTGCATCGTCTGATCCAACTCCAATCGCTATTGCCAAAGCCTGTTTCGAGTGGGTCCGCGATCAGATTGATCACAGTGTTGACTATCAAATGAATCCTGTGACCTGTCGGGCCTCCGAGGTTCTCAAATATAAAACGGGATACTGCTTTGCCAAGAGCCATTTGCTAGCTGCCCTTCTGCGAGCTAACCAGATCCCAGCCGGATTTTGCTATCAACGTCTGAGTCTGAATGATCAGGGTGAGCCCTATTCACTTCATGGGTTTAATGCGATCCATCTTCCTGAGATCGGTTGGTATCGGGTTGATGCCAGAGGAAACAAAGCAGGGATCCATGCTCAATTCACTCCACCTCAAGAAAGACTGGCCTATCCCATTCGATTGCCTGAAGAAGCTGATTTTCAAACTGTTCTTGCCGATCCTTTGCCGATCATTGTAGAGGCATTAGAAACCCACTCGACCTGGGATGCCATGCTTGATCAGATCCCCGATCTTTCGCCAGAGTCCGCCCGGATGTATGGCCTTATGAGCGAACGATCTTAGGCATCAAACACAAGGATAGCTGTTCCACTAGGGGGTAAGTTTTGAGCGGACAAGATCACTTGCCGTCCAGGGGCTCGTTGGATCGCTGCTGGTGGATAAAGGCCCAGGAATTGTTGGAGGGGAACCAGATCACACTCGGTTTCAGAGGCGGCGGTGGTGCGGTACATGGTTGGGATTACGATCTTGGGTTGTAAGGTCTCGATCGCGGCTTGGGCTCCAGGTGGATCATAGTTTTTGGGGCCGCCTCCAACTGGGATGAACAGAAGATCTGGTTTCGCTAACAAGATTGACTGTTCACGAGTGATCGGGGCTGCTGCGCCTCCCAAGTGGACGATATCGATCTCACCCTGCCGCCAGCGCCATCCAACATTGATCCCAAAGCGATCGCCGCGTGCCGTAAGGTTGTCATGAGCCATCCGCACCCCTTGGATCCGGATCCCTTCGATCTGATAGTCTCCAGGCTGAAATAAAACTTTGGGATTGCCAGGGACCACTTCGAGAGATCCTTCGTCAAACAGACGACTGCTGATCAATACCAGATCAGCGGCAACACTGGGAGCGGGATACCCAGCCGTACACCCGATCGGTCGAAAGGGATTGACCAAGACACTGAGATCGCTGGATTCAAACAGCACACAACTGTGATACAGCCAGGTTAATCGCACCCCTGTGAGCGGAACTGCGCTGGGTGTGGGAGTGGCCGATCCAGGTGTTGGTTCTACTGGAGCCGCTGGACTCAACTCTTCAGGTGTAACAGGCTCAGGAGCTTCAAATTCAACGACCCCTGGCTGTTGAGTCGATCCATCCGGACTTGGGGTAGAACCTGCCTCTGGCAATGGCGGCGGGGTAGGCAAGGATCCAGACGCGGGATCCACTTGTGCCCAACTGCGAGATCCCTGGAGCGGGATCAGGCCCAATTGAGTGACGATCCAACCGCCCAGGAGGACTCCGGATCCTTGCAGTAGTTCACGACGATTCATGCGGTCGGGATCTCTGAGGTGACAACAGCAGTTGGGGCCGAGGACAGGTTGGTGTTTAAGGATCCAGCGTGAAAGGCACGAGCTTGATCGAGAAAGTTAGCCAACACCTGTTTCCCCGACTGAGTTAGAATGCTTTCAGGATGAAATTGTACCCCTTGGATCTGGGGATAGCGACGATGACGCACACCCATAATGGTCGGTTCCCCGATCGCTGTGAGGGAGTCCGATGGCTCCGTTTCTAGGGTCCAAGCAGTAATTTCCAAATCGAGCGGGCAGCTAGTGGGATCAATCACCAGGCTGTGGTAGCGAGTGGCTTCAAAGGGAGAGGCCAGCCCCTGAAAAACGCCGACATGCTGATGCTGGATCGAAGACGTTTTCCCATGCATAAGCTGAGGTGCTCGCACGATCCGTCCCCCAAAGGCTTGGCCAATACACTGGTGGCCCAGACACACACCCAAGATCGGCAGACTCGGTCCCAGACGAGTGATCAGCTCTAAGGAGATCCCCGCATCGTCCGGACGACCCGGCCCCGGCGAGATCACCACTCCCAGGGGATGAAGGGCTGCGATTTGATCAACCTCGATCTGATCATGGCGGTAAACCTGTAGCTCACAACCCAGCTCGCCCAAGTACTGGACCAGGTTGTAGGTAAAGCTGTCATAGTTGTCAATAACGATCAACACGGCCCAATTGCTCTGGATCAATCTGTCTCATCCTAGCGCCTTGCTGATCACGACGGTACCGATCACTCATGTCTCTGATAAGCGATTGATCCAAGTTTGATCCTGGCTTGGGGGGATAGCCTGTCGCCACGCCGTGATCCCTCCGGCCAAGCTAAGGGATCGGATCCCGGCCTCCTGAAGATGCTGTTGGGCAATGGCAGATCGGAATCCCCGCGCACAGTAGAGCATCACTACAGGTGGATCTCCTTCTAAACTTGCGGCATCCACTAATGATTGAACTTGAGGAATGGCTTTTCCAGATTCGATCTCGGCTAATGGGATCAGCACACTCTCCCCAATCCGATCCTGGG
>CAZONZ010000491.1:0-3084 GCA_964581005.1 uncultured bacterium | reverse complement strand
GGTTGGGCTTTTGGGCTATGCACTTTTATCAAGGATCGTAACGGATCGTGACAAATGGCCAAGTTGCCAGAGCGATCGGTGGATCCTGAAATTGATTTGACGGAAGTTCGTTTAGGAAACGTGGGAGACAAACTATCGTGAGCGTGATCAATCAGGTTCTTACTGTGGCAGATGACGAGCTCCGCTATCCTTCGATCAGTGAGCTCCAAGCGGTGCAAGATTATATGGCTGCGGGCAGCAAGCGGCTCCAGGTGGCCACGGTCTTGACCGAGAATAACAAGCGGATCATTGACGAGGCTCAGCGTCGGCTGTTTGACAAGCACCCAGAGTACACCCAACGGGGTGGCAACGCCGACACCGATAAAAAGTACAATCAGTGCCTGCGTGATTATGACTGGTACTTGCGCCTAGTGACCTACGGGATCATTTCCGGCAGCAAAGAACCCATCGAATCGATCGGATTGATCGGGGTGCGCGAAATGTACAACGCCCTGAATGTGCCGATTCCTGGCATGGTGGATGCCATCATCTTTCTGAAGGAAGCGTCCCTCAGCATTCTCGATCCAGAGTCTGCAGCAGAAGCCGCTCCCTACTTTGACTATGTGATCAATGCCATGTCCTAACGATCGAGTTGGATCTTTCGCTGGATTCACGCTTCTGTAGCCTTGGCGGGCTCACTTCAACTTCCGTAAACCCAAGGCTGCTGAGTTCTGTACCAAAGGCACTGATCCGGTGCCTTTTTTCTATGCAAAACTATTTATAGCCACCAGGGATCCAATGTGAAAGCCCGATCATGAATGGATTTTACCAGGGATTGTTATCATCTCCTATACGTCAAGATGCCGTAACTGTTGTAACCAATCCGCACAGATCTTAGGCTTTTACTAAGCTCTAGGCAGGTGAATTTGGTCCTCTCCTGGCAGATAATCAGGCTAGATCTCCGGGAAAACGAGTTGACACGATGGACTCAAACCAAGCTTACCGCCGCCGCACCAAAATTGTGGCCACGATCGGTCCCGCCTGCCTGGACCCCACCACCCGTTTACACGATCTGATTGTGAATGGAGCCACCACCCTGCGGCTCAACTTTTCCCACGGAACCCATGAGGATCACCGCCGGAGTATTCGCATGATCCGCCAAACGGCCATGGATCTTGACATTCAGGTGGCTATTCTTCAGGATCTGCAAGGCCCCAAAATCCGCTTGGGTAAATTTGCGGAAGGCCCGATCACCCTCAATGCCGGAGATCCCTTTGTTCTCACCAGCACGATTATTCCCGGCACCCAGGAACGCAGTTGTGTCACTTACGACAAACTGGCCGAAGAAGTTCCGGAAGGATCCACCATTTTGCTTGATGATGGCCGCGTCGAGATGCGTGTTGAGGCTGTTGATCGTGCTGCGCGTGAACTTTTCTGTCGCACCATTGTTGGGGGCGTTCTCTCAAATAACAAAGGTGTCAATTTCCCCGGCGTTCATCTCTCGATCCGAGCCGTGACGGACAAAGATCGAGAAGATCTTCGCTTTGGTCTCAGCCAAGGGGTGGACTGGGTAGCCCTCAGTTTTGTGCGTGAGCCCTCCGATGTGATCGAATTACGGGAACTGATGACCGCTGCCGGACGCCGGGTACCGATCATCGTCAAGATCGAAAAACATGAGGCGATCGAGCAACTGGACGCGATTCTGGCTCTCAGTGATGGGGTCATGGTCGCTCGTGGGGATCTGGGTGTTGAACTCCCGGCTGAAGATGTGCCCATCCTGCAAAAACAGATTATTCGCACCGCCAACCGCTTTGGCATCCCAGTGATCACTGCCACCCAAATGCTCGACAGCATGGTCAACAGCCCCCGCGCGACCCGTGCCGAGATCTCTGACGTCGCCAACGCGATCTTGGATGGAACCGATGCCGTCATGCTCTCCAACGAAACAGCGGTAGGCAAATTCCCGGTGGAAGCAGTCGCCACCATGGCCCGGATCTCGGTCCGCATAGAGCAGGAATACCACACCACCCACTGCATGAACCAGCGCCTGCCCAGCACCGATCGGGTTATGCAATCGCTTTATCGCAGCATGGACTCTGAGCAAGATGGCTGGGGCCGCCAAACCATGACGGACGCCATTAGCCGATCTGTTGGCGATATTGCCGCTGAACTGGATGCTGCTGCGATCATGTCCCTGACCCAAACTGGAGCTACGGCCCGCAACGTGTCCAAATTCCGCCCCCAAACCCCGATTGTGGCGATCACCCCAGAGATGCAAGTCGCCCGACGCCTCCAGGTTGTGTGGGGAGTGACTCCGTTGATCGTGTCAACCCTGGCCTCCACCAGCCAAACCTTTGAAGCGGCTACGAACCTGGCCCGTGAACAAGGTCTACTCAAGGAAGGCAATCTTGTTGTTCTAACGGCAGGCACGCTGCAAGGGATCTCAGGTTCCACCGATCTGATCAAAGTGGAAGTTGTCAAGTCGGTCGTTGCTAAAGGACTCGGCATTGGTCAAGGTCTGGTCAGCGGTCCAGCCCGGATCATCAACTCCAGTTTTGAATCCAGCACACTGACCTCTGGCGAAATTCTTGTGACGCGATCCACAAACGCTGAATATATCGAAGCGATCAAACAAGCTGCAGGGGTGATCACAGAAGAAGAGGGGCTCGCCTCCCATGCGGCTGTGATCGGTTTACGCTTGGGCGTCCCCGTTCTGGTTGGGGTCAAAGATGCCACCCGTGTGATCCGCAATGGCGCGATCGTCACCCTCAACGCCGAAAAAGGAATTGTTACCTCAGGAACCAATGGGTTCTCCATCTGATCCACACCGAGATCCCCATCCACCTGCTCAGCAGCATCCGATCCCTTCCGATCGGGATCAAGCCCTGATGCAAACTTCACCCAACCCGGAGGCAAGTCCTCAATCGCAGTCTCTAGATCAAGATTTGATCTCACGTCTGGCTCGATGGTGTGCTGATCATGGAATGGGGTTAGGACTTCTGGCGTTTAGCCTAGGGTTACCCGTGATCCTAGCGATCGGGTGCTCCAACCAGGGCCAGCCCCTCCCCGTAAACCTGCCCACCCCCGAACCCACCCCAACCCCCA
>CAZONZ010000490.1:0-3090 GCA_964581005.1 uncultured bacterium | reverse complement strand
TAAAATAGCTTTAGCCTACCACTTTTCAGCCCCATCTTTTGATGCGATTACCCTGAATGATTTTCAAGATGCGGCTGATGCTAAAGCCCAAATGATTAAGTGGGTTGGCAATAACCCAAAATTTTATCCTCACACAGCACTACATGACTTTGAAGCATGGCTCCTTCCATACTGGGAAACTATTCAAGTATTAGCAAGACATAATCGATCTGCTCCTAGTGGTTCTCCTGAAACCGTGAATCAGCAGAAGCCACCTTCGTACCATATTAAAGAAATTTTTAAGTCAGCAGGGGAGCAAGACTATAATAAACCCATTCATGGCAAAAAAATTTTGGAGAAACATGATTTAATGATTGCCATTCAAGCTTGTCCAGAATTGAAAGGTTTTGTAAACCAGATTATTTCTCTTTGTGACAAAAACAAAGTAATTGCTTAACCTCTACATTAAGGTGAGTCACATCTATAGAGTGAGGCTTTCAGCCTGATGGTCCACAAAAAGATAGCTTGGACTATTGATCCTAATTCTCAATAATTGTTATCCATAGCTCACGATTAACTCCTAGATCCCTGATTCCTTGGTTGTACTGCTCTCTTTGTCGTTAAGTATCTTTTTGTAAAGCAGGTGGCTAGATCCCTGATGACGGGATGGTTCACGCCTCCACCACTACGCCCGCCTAGTTGAGATCGTCACTGCCCTGGAACGGATGAAGGCTTCTTGACGGATCCGGAGATCATCTCCACTCGTGTTCGATTCCAGACCAATGTCAACTTAAATGGGGTCATCTCCAAATGAGGTTACTGTAAATTCTTGAGTAACTGCTTGCGCCTCTCTAGATCGGGGATACGAAGCCCACTCATAGTGAGTTGAACTCCAGTTTGACTTCTTCAATCCTACGCTCCCAGGCTGAGATTCCGGCTAAACGGTCGCGCACTTAAATTTCCGGACCGATCTGAGCTGGTGGAGCTTCCAACAATCATTTCGCGCAGTTTAGCTGCCTGACAGTTTAGTCGTTGTCTCAATTCTCCGGAAGGAAGCTTCAGTACTTCAGGTGAAGGTATGGGTTGAGCTTCAGTATTTATGTGGATAACCATCGTAATTGATTGTGATCTTGGCTTTTCCGTTTCTTGAGAGCTGTTTTAAGAAAATTGGACAAAATCAAAAGTCCTTCTGGAGATCGAAAGGATCAAGGCAGAAATCATGCAAGATCAATCTGGAAGCAATTAGGCTCCAAGAGAACGCAAGATAGGAAATAGGCAGAGCATGGTATGACAGCGCTTATAATCGGTTATGGCAATGATCTTCGCAGTGATGACGGGATCGGGCCAGCGATAGCTAGAGCCATTGAAGCGTGGGATTTGCCCCATGTTCAGGTGCTGGCGGTTCCACAGTTGTTGCCGGAGTTTGCGGAACGATTGGCTCAGGTCGATCAAGCCTATTTCGTTGATGCCTACCCTGCTTCTCAGGATCCGAACCACGAGGGTGATCCCAAAGTCCAGATCCAGCTACTGAAACCTGCTGAATCTTCCTCGCTGACCAGTCATCATGTGAGTGATCCCACGGTGTTGCTGGCTTTGAGTCAACGGTTGTATGATCGCTGTCCCCAAGCCTGGTGGGTGATGATCCCTGGGGTTGGCTTTGAGCTAGGGGAGCAGTTCTCTTCAGTGGCTGAACAGGGTCGGCAGGAAGCCCTTGAGATGCTTGGAAGCTTACTCCGAGAGGTCAACACCCATGCATGAGATGAGCCTGATCGAAAACATCCTAGAGATTGCTCAAACTCAGACGATCCAGCAGGGGGCCGAAAAGATCCATCGGATCCGGTTACGGGTGGGTCAATTGTCGGGTGTGGTACCGGAGGCGTTGATCTTTGCCTTTGATGTCTTAACCCAGGGGACTTTAGCAGCCGGATCTAAACTAGAGATTGAATCGATCCCAGTTGCCTGCCATTGCCCTCACTGTGATCTAGAGTTTCAACCCACAGACTGGATCTATGAATGTCCGCAGTGCCAAACGATCAGCACTGAAATCCAGCAGGGCCGAGAATTAGAACTTGTAGCATTGGAGGTCTCTTGATATGTGTACCGATTGCGGTTGCAGTGATGTTCAAAATACTGTTGTGATCGATGGTGTCCCGGTTCCATTGCAGGATCCCACTCACGATCATGGTCACCATCCCATTCATGATCACACCCATCCACACGATCATGTCCACTTGCATGATCACGAGCCTCACCACCATTCTCACGATCACGTTCACCCTCATTCTCACGATCATGTTCACCATGAGCCCGTTCATGATCATGTCCAGACAAAAGATCCAATCTCGTTCAGCTCAGCAATCCAGCCTCAAACCATCTCTCTTCACCAAGGGATCCTGAGCAAAAATGATCATATTGCCGCCCATAATCGTGCCCGATTCCATGCTAAAGGGATCTTCAGTTTAAACATTTTGTCATCTCCCGGATCCGGTAAAACTGCTTTGCTAGAGCGGATGCTGCAGGATCAGAAAGCACAAAACGATCATGCTAATCATTCGCATTCCCACCATTTGAATCACGATCAAAAAGCACTTCGGATCGGGGTGATGGTTGGAGATCTCGCTACCGATAACGATGCCCAACGGTTACGCCATGCTAGCGAAACTCCCGATCAAATCTTACAAATCACAACAGGTACAACCTGTCACCTGGAAGCAGCAATGATCGAGCGAGGATCTCACCAATTGGATCTGGATCATGTGGATCTAGTGATCGTTGAAAACGTTGGTAATCTTGTTTGTCCTGCAGCTTACGATCTGGGTGAGGATCTTCGTGTTGTCCTGCTTTCAGTTACCGAGGGAGAAGATAAGCCCCTCAAATATCCAACCGCATTTAAGTCTGCTGATGTGGTTCTGATCTCAAAGATTGATATTGCCGAAGCAGTCGGGTTTGATCGGGAGCGAGCCTTGACCACCATCCGGCAGGTTGCACCTCAGGCTGTGATCTTTGAGATCTCATCTCGCACTGGCAAGGGCATGGATCAATGGTGGAGCTATTTGCGTAAACTACCCGACGCTCATCGCTAAGCGATAGAGCGCGGGCTTTCAGCAGCCC
>CAZONZ010000489.1:0-3105 GCA_964581005.1 uncultured bacterium | reverse complement strand
TCCGGTGTAGGCGTTTGGAGGAGGAGTTGGAGATCTGTTGGGCTCAACGGGATCAACTGGAGGCATTCTGCAGACATGAATAAGTTCAAGTTCACTCCTCTGATGCTGATCTCGATCACCGCTGTTGGGGTCATGATCATTGCAATCTTGGAGCCAGATATGAGGGATGAGTTTATGGATATGGCCAAGATCGCGGTATCGGGCTATCTGGGATGGATCTCGGATAAGGATCGAGAGGGAAAGGAGGAAGATCCAAGGGGGCAAAGCTAGACCACCAAAGCAAAACCCCCCCTGGAAAGGAAGGGTTGAACGAGTGAAGTGTTGAAACAACTACCAAACATCTGATCTGAGTCAAGAGAACTAAGCCACGGTCAGGGGAGGCAAGTTAACGGGTACCTTCACCGTTCCTGTGTAGATATCCTCCTCATTGATCGAAGTCCGCCAGTAGTTGGTGTTGGAGCCTTCCTGCGCGTTGATCTCTTTCTCCACTTTGGCGGCGTGACCTGTGACAGCTACCACATACTCTTCAACCGCCTTGGGGGTGTTGGCCACACTGGCAGGCAGATCGGGAGCCCCTGCCACTAAACTCTCAAACTGATCTCTGGTCATGGGTGTGATCCTCGCTTAAATCCGAACAAATGTATTCTACACTCAAAACTACACTACGTCTACATTGCTGTACGATCGGCAAACAGGGCTGTCCAAGTCAGAGGACCAACCACTCCATCCACTTCTAAGCCAAATTTCTTCTGAAAGTTGATCACAGCATCTCTGGTTTGAGGTCCATAGATCCCATCCACGTCCACAGCAAACCCTCGATCGACTAAACTCTTCTGGACTTGTTCCACATCCGATCCACGCATCCAGGGATTGACCAACACCAACAATCGACCTGGCCAATGGGTCCTTGAAACGATCGGCTTGCTGGACTCATGAGTGAATCCTAAACGACCCGCCCCCAGCACAAACTGAAGATCCCTCTGCCTTCCCATCACCTGACCCCCATTGCTGTCATTGCCAAGGCTGGTATTCCCTTCAATCGTGCTCAATCCTTGAGGCTACACTGATTCCACGATCCCCACATGAAAGGCTTCGGGTCTGCCATTGCTGGGCTTCCAATCAAAGAAGATGATGTCACCCGGTTGAAAGTCTTGGGTGATCCATCGATCCTGCTTCTTGAAGTAGTCCACTCCACTGGGGCAATAATGAAACCCTTTTGGAGTCTCAATCGGCAGTGAGATCCCTGCTTGATGCAGACACCAGGAGACAAAGATCGCACACCAGGGCACTCCGTTCAGTCCATACCACTGACCATAGGGAGTGAGATTGCTCCCGGCAGGCTTCTCTGAGACTCCGATCTGAGATCGAACGACCTGCAACACATCAGCCGCTGTAGCCATAGTGGATCCTCTCTCATGAATTCCGTCTATAATCTTTGTAGACTATAACTACACTTTATTCTACACATGGATCCAGCTCAGTACCACAGCCTACCCAACGGCCCTCCTCTGCCGGAAGGAGTGGAGCAGATCGAGGAGTGGCTCATTATCCTGACCCAAATGTTGCAGAACCTCAGATCGATGAGATCCAAGAGCCAATCGTTCACAGGCCACTGGAAGACAAGCGTAAAGCTTTGGCCGATCGTTGAAGCCAGCTTTGAGCTTGACCCAGACCCGGATCGCTCCGGAGACTTTGAATTCACGATCCCAGCTCTGATCGCTGAAGAAGACTGGCGATCTACCTTTCAACTTCCCTCATGCAACAGTTCAGCCCTCGACAACCAAACCCCTGTTAGCAACACCTCGATCCTTGGAAACTGATATGCGCTACTTTGATCATCTCGTCCCCATCTTCCCTGGTCAAAACGACCAACCCCGGCCACCTGTCCCCACTCTGGCCGGTAATGGAGCGGATCTGATTGCCCGCTACAACCACCTCATTCAGCAACTCTCAGCGGATCTAGACATTCTCTTTCAGATCAAGCAGGTCAGCAGCAAAACGTTCCGACACGACAGCCATCAGAATCTTGGTCCCTTGACGATCCTTCCTGGCAAAACGTTGGTGATCAGTTCCACCAGCAACACTCTCTCATTCATCATTCCAGAGATCCCTACCCCGGAAGATGGTGACACTTGGCAAGCTTCGGAGCCTCCGATCGAACTGAGCTGGATCTGCTCCACTGAGGATCAGGAGGTGGAGTTTAAGTTTGTGGATACCTCTGGAAGCTACAGCATCGAGGCTATCTGGATCGAGGGATCCTCCTCTGACACATGGCGGTCATCACCGATCCTCCTCAAAGGGTCGGGGCACTTGATCGCTAGTGCCGAATATGTCAACGACTACCGCCACATCTGGCATTGTCTACTCTTTCGTCCTGGAGGCTTATGAAAAAGGCTGAACTGATCGAGATCCTCTCTAGCAAAGGGATCGCTCCTCCCCCTCTTCCTAGTGATGAGGATCTACCGCCAGATGCTGATGTGGAGCAGTACGTTGCTAAAGTCTACCTCCATTGTCTGAATGTTGAGCTGGCCTTGAAACTCCAGAAGCATCGACGAGTGTTTAGGGTTTCCCTCAAAGAGGATGGTAAGTTCCGAGGATCCCTGAAAGTTCCAGTCGAGATGGGTGAAGTGTCTGTTGCAGAAGAGGAGGAAGTGTAGCCATGAAACCTCAAGACTGGCAGAAAGCAGCTAATCCTCCACCTTTACCCGATCTGCCCAATACATCCAGAGCGATCGAGTTGTGGCTAGCTGATCTGATCAAACAATGTGCGTTTGTCGAGAATACGCTGATCCAGGAGCATGGTAAACCTCGCAGCAACCACTTCATCTGGTTTGTGAAAGACGATGAGACTTTAGAAGCTTCCCTCAAGATTCTTGTTGACCTAGTGCAGGTAGAGATCGTCAAGCAGTAGGATCCTCAAATCAGAGGGAGCAGAGTTCAGCACCTCTGATCTAAACCAAACTCAGCTGTCGCGCACTCACCCACTCCGGCAACAGGATCCCCTCAACCAACAGATGGATCACCACGGGGATCCCAAGTCCCACTGCCAACGCCACCGCACCCCATGTCCCCGAACCTTGGGCCTTGCCCCAACTTTTTCCTGGG
>CAZONZ010000488.1:0-3108 GCA_964581005.1 uncultured bacterium | reverse complement strand
GAGGAAGCCTCTGAGTCTGGCCGCTCCGGGCGGGTGGGGCGTTGAGGGGGGCTAGGCGGACGCAGATCCCTGGACTTGGGCACAGGGGGAGCAGGTGGGGTTAGGGATGCGGTTGGATTCGATGGACCCGCTGGGCTCGATCCTTCAGCAGTAGGAGGACGAACCTTAAGAATTTTTTGGGTGCGATCACTCTGGGCTGACTTGGCCGGTGGCGGTTTGCTGGGGCCTGCTTTGCGAGGGCGACTGGGGGGGCTACTGACACTGTCTCCCAGTTCTGTGCGGAGCTGATCGGCTTGAGCTTCGGTGATCGTGCTGCTGTGGCTCTTATAGGGAATACTGAGCTGATCGCAGGCTTCCAACACCTCTTTGTTGTCCCGTCCCATTTCACGGGCCAGGTCATAGAGGCGAACCCGATCCGAACGTTCAGACGAGGACCCAGAAGAGCGCTTGGGGCCTTGTACCTCTTTCGTGGCCACGGCGGTGGCAGTCGGAAGGGACGAAGAATCTTGGGGGAGCTGGGAGGATGGGACCGAAGTGGGTTCCGCTTGGGACATAGGCACTGTGGACTCAGGAACGGATCTGAATAGAACAACAAGGGACTCAGGAAGCAAACCGTCAATCCGAGGATCAAACCAAACCGCCGAGTTAATTAACCGACTATCCTAAGGATCGTTAGGAAGAGATGGGCCGGACAAGGTGAAACGGCTTCATCCAGTCCAGAAGCATCGTAGCTGATCGGTTACTCGGACGGGGAAAGAATCCCTGACTCAATTGGGGGATCAAGATTCCGAATTAAGTCGGGAGTCAACGGGGGGAGTGGGGGGAGGAGCAGCTGTGTGCAGCCGTTGCCAAAGGGTTTCGTAAAGATGCGGAGGAATGGGGTGACGCAGGGAGCGACCCAGCCGATTCCGTTTTTGAGCCTCCTGGAGACATTGAGCAGTACGACAGAGGTAGGCTGAGCGTCCCATCCCCTGATCCAGCTGGATCGTTGGGGGAGAAGCGGTTCGCACCACCCGCCAGAACTGGGATCTGGGAGCCAGAGTACGACAGCTCACACAACGACGCAGGGGTTCTTGAGAAGTAGAGACTCTAGATGACCCCACTCGAAGAGCGATCCCCGTGAAACAACTCTCCCTAGTCTAGCTTTAGCAACCAGCTCGCTAACAACTACCTGACGATTTTTTCGGGAAAGGATCAACGCGCTCATCGGATCAACAGTGACGTACTCCAGACAGCAAAGCAAGCTTATGCTGCTGGCTTCTCCCACGGCACGAGTTTTACCGCTGGTTAGCCGATTCGAGCTTTTAGCCAAAATGACCACAGCCGAAGAATGCACCCAATTCGCCTAATAGCACCTGATCTGGACCTGATCCCTCAAGATCAATAAAGAAGCTGGATCTTTAAACAGAAACCCAGCCTCTGAGATCGTGATCAAGATTACTTGATGGGCAGCTACTGATTGAACGGCTGATTCAAGTCAAACCAGTAATAACCCAAAGGCGCGGATCCTTCACTGTATCCTAACTCGATGGCCCCTGAACGGAGGGTAGAACAGGCTCACTCTCGTTCATTGGGTGGGCTATTGATCCCCCATTCTTCTGGAGAACAATTCAGCTCTGGGGCTGACTCTGGATCGTCCATACTCGATCGGGGACTTGAGCGTTCCGAAAGTAGCTCAGCCTCTGGACACTCGTCGGCAATGGGGAGATCGTCTGGAGCGAGGGGGCCTTTCGGGATCGTCGAGAGCCGTTGGGCGACGGCACCGATACTCTCTAGGCGGACCATTTCTTCCCAAGAGCAGATCTCGTCCTCGTCCTCGGTTTCGTAGCGCACTAGCACGGTATCCCCTTCAATATCAAGGATCTGAGCTCGCTCAATCCAACGGCCCTGATCGCGCAGGTACATCCAGACATCCTTCCCTTCACGAGCCAGTTGGTAAACCTTACGATGAAGCATTGTCTCCTCCTGAGGCTGTGGTCGTGCTGGATTAAGTGTGGATCATAACCCACTCACTTATCTTAGCGGCTTGATCCTCAGCTGTACGGTATGCTCTGGTCAAGCCCCTCGCTTCCCCCCTCTCCCCCTGAGGCGTAGCCCTGACATAGCCCGATCATAGGCATCCCTAAAAAAATGATTGAGCTCAAATGATCTCGATCGATAGAGTCAGACCGCTACCTAAGGGGAATCTAAGACTGAGGTTCAGGCTCGATCTCAAACAAAGGTCCAACCTTAATGTCGTTCAGCATTTTCACTTGATCTCTGAGTTGCTGAAGCACGGGGCCTCTGGGGACAGAGTAAGGATCTGCTGCCGAAAGATTGATGCCGTCAAAGCCAAGATCGTCCAATGCACCAGCAGTAATCCGGCTGAGAGGATTGGATGATAGGTTGATCAACGGAGTCATGAGCTCGTTGTCAAGTTCGGCTTCATCCCAGTGCCCCTGGACAAACGGCTCCACAGGGACTCCCCCCAATCCTCCTCCTAACGCTTGGTACTGCAACTGCCCTTCAGATCCGGTGTAGCGTGGATTTGCGTTTGATCCTTCCAAGAAGCCAGTCCAGAGAGTGCCGATACCTAAAACATGCCCAATCTCATGAATCACAACATCTTCCAATAAAGGATTATTGACATCCGCGGGATCAATACCAATGCGACCGTAAACAGGTAATCCCGATCGGATCGGTCCACATGGTCCTGCTTGGGCAAGAACTCCATTCCGTCCATCCGTGGTTTCAGTGAGGAGGCTGGCTGCAGTCACTTGGATCAAGATATCGTCAACAGTCTGGCTGAGAGAGGTTGGTGGAAAGGGAAACACATCATTGCAAGCATTTGCTGGTAAATTGAGCTGGGCATCGAAGAGATCAGTACTGATGAGATCGGACCAACGATCGGCTGCAGCTAAAACGATGTTGCGTTGACTGGAATTCAAGCTACTATCAACAAACTCAACCTCGATCTGGAAGCCTGGTGTTGAAGTGGGTGTTGGGCTAGGTATTGGGCTTGGCGTTGGTGTTGGGGTCGGGCTTGGTGTTGGTGTTGGGGTCGGGCTTGGTGTTGGCGTTGGGGTTGAGGTTGGCGTTGGGCTTGGTGTTGGCGTTGGGGTTGAGGTT
>CAZONZ010000487.1:0-3145 GCA_964581005.1 uncultured bacterium | reverse complement strand
ACGGTGGGCCAACCTCACCTAAAAGTGGACTCGATCACGGTGGGTGGACGCTAGAGGCTGATTCCCTTAGGGTTTGACCAGATTTTCAACGCCTTCGGTGATCGTCATTGACTGGATCATGTCTCCGATTTCGATTTGATCTACGAGATCCATGCCTTCCACGATGGATCCAAAGACTGCATAGCGGCCATCAAGGTTGGGTAAGGCCGCCAACCCAATGTAGAACTGGGAGGAAGCGGAGTCAGGGGACTGAGATCGAGCCATGGCCAGAGCCCCCCGTTCATGGGGCAGAGAGAGGCTGACACCGGAGTTGACCACATCGATCAGCTCATTGTAACGAGGTGAATCTTCCCCGCTCACTTGGATCTCTAGAGGAATATTGCGAGGACGCAGCGTTTCTGGATCCATGAATCCGCCTGTGCCATTGCCGCGTGGATCGCCACCTTGGACGACAAAGGGCTCTGGATCTTTGACAACGCGATGGAACGTTAAGCCGTCATAGAAGCCGCGTTCGACCAGATCCGCAAAATTGCCTGCGCTTAAGGGAGCTGCATTGCCATCTAGCTTGAGTGTGATTGTGCCCGATCCGGCTTGGGCAGTGTTCACTTCCATCACCACAGTGGCTTCCCCACGAAGCTGAGGTTGATCGGCATATTCAGCGGGCACTGCTTGATCAACGGTCGCTTCAGATTCTTGGGAGCTGGCTTGGCTGCAGCCGGGAGTGGTGGACAGAGCAACGGTGATCAAAATGATCCCCATGATCAGGCTGAACCAACGGATCTGCTGGGGGGCGTCAACTGGGTGTGTGTATTTGCGCATGGACATGATCCTCCATCACCTGGATGAACGTGTGGATATCGCTGTGATCTGCATAGCGAGTTTATCAGAAACGATCGTCTGTCGGGATCGATCCCCCTTCCTCTTGGGATCCTAGTGGGATCCTCTGCCGTTTGCCAACCGACTGCGTGATCCGCTAGAACGAGGATCGGCTTGAGACCACCCAACGGGATGATGATCGAGAGAAGCTCTTGGATCTCGACGTCAGCTCAATCACTGGGGAGTCCTCGTTCTGGCAAGCGCTCCTTCATCATGCATCATGGGTTGAATACTGCAATGGATTGGCATCGGAATATTTTGATCGATCCTGTCGATATTCAGGATCTGCTGCGCGAGAGCAAACGGATCGCCGTGCTTGGAGCTCGTCCAGAACGCTATCCATCTAAACCTGCTTATTATGTCCCTGCTTATCTTGTCTCGATCGGACTAGAGATCCTCCCGGTCCCCATCGTTGATCGAGACGTTCCGGCTATTCTAGGTCGTCCAATCTATCCTTCTCTCACTGCCATCCCTGGATCGATCGATATTGTGGATGTATTCCGCCGTCCTGATGATCTACCCGCCCATGTTGACGATATTCTGGCCAAGCGCCCCCGTGCGGTCTGGTTACAATCGGGGATCCGTCATGATGCAGTGGCCAGCCAACTAGCCCAAGCGGGGATCATCGTAGTTCAAGATCGATGCTTGATGATCGACTATCGATCTATGAGAGGAGAGCCTGAGCATCCAAACATCTGAGGATCTGCAGCTTAAAATAGGTTGGGTGCGATCATTTGGCCTCCATTCATCGGAACAATTCCTCAGGTGGTCAATTCAGCCATCCGCAAACGATCGATCCACAAACTAATGTATCAATTTCGAGCCAGTCTAGGAGCATCATCATCCTTTCAGACTAGGATTAGACAGCATCAAGACTGCTTTGAGCTAGATAGGGTGGAGGGATCGATGCCAAAGATCACAGCAGCAAGTAAGACATTTGAGTGTGTGCCAGGGGCGAACTTACGAAATGCGCTACTCGATCAGGGAATCAATCTCTACAATGGCAGTGCATCTGTGATCAATTGCCACGGGTTTGGAACCTGTGGAACGTGCACGGTGGAGGTTGAAGGGGAGGTTTCACCGATGGGACAACGGGAAAAACTGCGTCTCTCATTGCCCCCTCACTCGCCCCAGCGCCAGCGACGGTTATCGTGTCAGACTCAGGTAATGGGGGATGTCAAGGTAACCAAGTACAACGGCTTTTGGGGACAAGGATCTGAAGTTGTTTGGTCATCTGAGTCACAATCATAATGCTACTGATCGCACACTTTTTCAAACGATTGCGTCCACTGCAGTCCATCGAACCCTGGGGGATTTATTCGGTATGGCGACGACACGCCACGGTCTATCAAAAAACCTGGTTAGTCAACTTTTTGCCGCCGATCACGGAACCCTTAGTCTATTTGATGGCCTTTGGCTATGGTCTGACGCCTCTGATCGATCAGTTTAGCTATTTGGGGCAGGAGATCTCGTATCCTGCGTTTATCAGTCCAGCCATGATCGCGGTTGCCATTTTATTTCAAGCGTTTTTTGAATCTGCCTATGGGAGTTTCATCCGGTTTCATTATCAGCACACCTGGCATGCCTTATTAACCGCTCCCCTCAGCTATACCCAGATCTTTGCAGGAGATTGGCTTTGGGCCAGTACGCGGGGGATCATCTCCGGGGTGATCACAGGTCTTGTCACCGTCTTGCTGGGGTTTTATCCATGGACCGGCTTGTTAGGATCCCTGCCCATTTTGATCTTGGGAAGTTTGCTATTTGCTGCAATCGGGTTGTATGCAGCGGGTCGAGTTGAGACGGTGGATCAATTGAATGTGCCGATCTTCATGTTTGTGATCCCTATGTTTGTGTTGTGTGGCACGTACTTCCCGCGTGAAAATCTGCCAGATTGGCTAGCTCAAGCGTCCTTAATCCTGCCGCTTGCCCCCATGGTTGATCTCGTGCGCTGGCCATTTGGGTTACCCCTGCTCTGGCCTCTGGAAGTGCTGTGGCTGCTGATCTTAACGATCGGATTCACCTACTTGGCTTGGCGACGGATCTTTTATCGCTTATTGGGTTGATTGTTTGGTTCAAGAGAACGCATGGATCTCAAGTTCCTAAAGATGGGACTCCGAGTTGTTTTGAGGCAAGGGGAAACATGCTTGCAGATCCTTGATCACATTGACTGGAACGAGATGGTTGACCGGCCCTCCTAGCTTGGCAACTTCTTTGACCAGGCTACTGCTGAGAAAACTATGTTCGCTGGAGGTGGCGAGAAAGATGGTTT
>CAZONZ010000486.1:0-3145 GCA_964581005.1 uncultured bacterium | reverse complement strand
CAAACGATCGCCTACGGAGAACGCTACGGGATCCCTGTTCCGGTCAAAAAGTCCAGTCCTTACAGTATTGATCTCAATATTCTGGGTCGCAGTGCCGAAGCTGGGATCCTGGAAGATGCAGCCGCAGAACCGCCAGAAGAAGTCTACGCCCTCACCAAGTCTGTCCGTGAAGCACCCGATGATCCAGCCTATGCCGAGATCGAGTTTGAACAAGGGATCCCGGTGGGGCTAAATGGGCAACGCTTGGATCCGAAAGCCTTGTTTCAACAGTTGAATCAGCTGGCGGGTGAGCATGGTGTTGGTCGGATCGATATGATCGAGAATCGTTTGGTGGGGATCAAGTCGCGGGAAATTTACGAGACTCCTGCCCTATTGACGCTGATCTTGGCCCATCGGGAGATCGAAAGCTTGACTTTGCCGCGTGAAGTGAGTCACTACAAGTTTGGGATCGAGATGACCTATGCACAATTGGTCTACAACGGGCTCTGGTACTCTCCCTTACGTCAGGCTCTCGATGGATTTGTGCAGGCAACTCAGACGCAAGTGACGGGAACTGTACGCATGCGATTTCACAAGGGTCAGGCTGTTTGTGTGGGCCGCCGATCTCCTTACTCACTCTACGATGCAGCTCTATCTACCTACGGCGAAGATGATCAGTTTGATCACAAAGCCGCTGAAGGCTTCATCTATGTGTGGGGATTGCCCACGCGAACTTGGTCCTCGATCCAGGGACAAAGCGGATTGAACCCTGGAAGTTGATCTTTCGGAAGCTAGAGAGGATCCGCCCTGATTTCCCTAGACTTCACACGACTTTGGGGAGGATCCCCCTTATGGCCCCACCATCGGCCTGCTTGCAATTAGACTTGCCTATATGGTTATATGATTATGGAGATTAGAGGAAATCTGTTTATGGATTCTAAGTTTTCGGGGTGGTCGTTGTCTCGGCGGCAACCCTGGCAAGCGATCCACTCCTGGGGTCGTCATCTTGTGATCGCTATCATGGTTGGTTTACTCCATTGGGGCTTAACGATCGGCCCTGCTCATGCCCTTCCTGATCCAGCTGAACTCGCTCAAGCAGTTGAATCGATCGAAGAGTTGGATCTATTGCGGATCGGATTGGCGAGTACCTTGGAAGATCGGACAGAACCTGTGACAGGGGAAACGTTTGTTCAAGTGTGCAAGCCGGTTGGGATGCAAGCGATGCAATTGAGTCGGGAGAACGGCTGGCAGGTGAAACAGATCGCCCGCAAATACCGTAATCCTGCTCATGCTCCGGATACAGATACTGCTGTTCAAGCTTTAGATCGCTTTGAAGCTGATCCTACCCTGATCGGCTACTGGAATGAAGAAACGATTCACGATCAAGCAGGAGCCCGCTACTATCGTCGAATCGATATTCAACCCAGCTGTTTAGCCTGCCACGGAGCCAAAGCTGATCGACCTGAGTTCGTCAAAGCCAACTATCCTCAGGATCGAGCCTATGACTTTGAGGTTGGCGATCTCCGAGGGATGTATGCCGTGTTTATTCCCGCAGATCTGCAAACCGCTCTGAACCAAGCAGAAGCGGGCTAGTTTCCTGGATATTACGGGGGTCTCTCTGGGATTTGCTGGAGATCTTAGAGGGATCTTCCCGAAATCTAGAACGATTTTACTGGGATCTGACTGGGATCTGACTGGGATCTGACTGGGATCTAACTGGGATCTAATTGGGTCTCAGGTATCTATTGATCTTAGATGGATCTTCCTGGGATCTTAGAGGGATCTTCCCTAAATTCTAGAACGATTTTAATGGGATCTGACTGGGATCTAATGTATCCATTGATCAGCTTTAGGAGATTTTGAGATGGGATGTCGAACTCGCCAGGTTTTTTCCTGGTTATGGCTCTTGGGCGCAACTCTTTTAATGATTGCCTTTAGCTTCGGTTTCGTATCGCTACCCACCCAAGCCCGGATCCAGACCCAAGTGGAAGCTCCAGGTCAGATCCTCTACCAATCTCGGCAGATGTTAACTGATCCATCCGGTCAAAATTGGCAAGCCATTGCCTTCAAACGAGTTCGACCTGATGGCCAGGACCAGATCAATCTGCGGTTGGTGGGTTTTCCGGGATCATTTACCCTCGATCATGATCGGCCTCTGGTTATGATTTCAGCATTGGGGCAAACCTGGGAAGCGGCTGATGTGACAGCTCCGATCTTCGCCGAGGGATCGCTGGATTCCCCTGCTGCTAGCTATATTGCTCAATATGATCTGAAGCCGATCATCCACCAGCTGGAACCCGAAATCCCCTTACGGTTGGTGTTACCGAGTGCTGATGGATCTGATCTCTCTCTGCGATTGCAACCTCAAATCTTGCAAGAATGGCAGATCCTAGCTGATCGTCAGCCAGAATAGACTTGATCGAGAGGATTTGAGCACTAGGTTGAATTCACGTTGAATTAACAAGGAGACGCTTATGGTTCAGGTACCTCAGGATCGGTTTGAACCCGTCTACGGACCTGTCACATCTTGGCGATTTGGTCGTTCTCTAGGCATTGATCCGATTGGCCCTGTATCCACCTGTTCATTTAACTGCGTTTACTGTCAGTTAGGGGAGATCCAGGTCTTGAGTGATCAGCGCCGGATCTTTGTGCCAACCGCTCAGATTATGGAGAGCTTGGCCTCCTTTGATCCTTGGGATGTGGATGTGATCACACTGAGTGGCAGTGGGGAACCGACCCTGGCCCTGAACCTGGCTGAACTCCTTACTAAGATCACCGATCTGACTCAGAAACCGATTATCGTGTTGACCAATAGCACTCTTCTTTCTGATCCGGACGTCCGTACTTCACTCACTCAGGCTAATCAGGTTGCAGCCAAGGTTGATGCGGTCACGCCTGATCAATTGCACCGGATCAATCGCCCGATATCTACTGTTGGACTTGATCAAATCTGGAGCGGACTAACTCGCTTTCGGGCCGAGTATCAAGGTCATTTAGCCATTCAAACCATGATCCTTTCCCCCTGGGATCCTGCTCATCAAAGCCTCTATATTGAGCGGATGCATCAGTTGCAACCCCAAGAAATTCAACTCAACACCCCCACCCGCCCGCGCCCCCTCCAGCCCCATCTAGAAGCTCGTGGAAATCACAGTTCAGAACGATCCTA
>CAZONZ010000485.1:0-3155 GCA_964581005.1 uncultured bacterium | reverse complement strand
AGGATCTCAAGGTTCGATCGAGTTGCTGATCAATCGTGATCAAGGAATCAAACGGTTGCCGAAAAAGATTAGAATTAGCGTGTTTGTCAGTTTCAGAACTGTGTCTCCATCCCTAGCGCAACTGTTGACCTCATTGAATTGTGAGAGATCTATGAGCCTCGTTTCCCCGATCCCCGCTGAATCTACCGCAATGGAACAGCGATCGGATATTGCGATCATTGGTATGTCTGCTCTGTTGCCGGGAGCGGCGAATGTTGAGTCCTACTGGCATAACATTCTCAACAAAGTCGATGCGGTGACTGAAGCTGCAGAAGACTGGATCCAGTCCTACTACGATCCAGACTCTAACGACAATGATCGGCTCTACACTCGCAAAGGCGGCTTTTTAGGGGACCTGGCCCGCTTCGATCCGATTGAATTTGGGATCATGCCCAACTCAGTTGATGGTGCCGATCCCGATCACTTCATCGCTCTGAAACTGGCTCGTGATGCCCTGAAGGATGCAGGTTACTTGGATCGGGAGTTTGATCAAGAGCGGGCTGGGATCGTTTTAGGTCGAGGCAATTACATTAATCGTGGGTTCGGGACGATCTTTCAACACAGCATTGTCGATCAAACCGTGTCCGTCCTCAAGCAGATCGCGCCGCAGTTAGAAGCAGAGACTCTGACTCAGATCCGGAATCAGTTGAAATCGCATCTACCTCCGTTTAACGCTGCGATGGCTCCGGGACTGGTGCCGAACGTGGTGACTGGGCGGATCGCTAACCGCCTCAACTTGATGGGGCCGAACTACCTGATCGACGCGGCCTGTTCCTCCACCCTGATTGCGATCGAATTAGGAATGCGCGAACTCTGGAGCGGACGCTGTGATCTGATGCTGGTCGGCGGAGTGCAAGCATCTACACCTCCCCAGATCCATATGGTTTTCTGCCAATTGGGAGCTCTATCCCACGGCAACATCCGTCCATTTGATCAGTCTGCGGATGGAACCCTGCTGAGTGAAGGGGTTGGCTTGCTGGTGCTGAAGCGGTTGACGGATGCGGAGCGAGATGGGGATCATATCTACGCTGTATTAAAAGGAGTAGGAACATCGAGTGATGGTCGAGCGATGGGCTTGTTGGCTCCCCGCTTTGAAGGTGAGATTCTCGCCTTAGAACGTGCCTATCGGATGAACGGGATCGATCCGCAAACGATCCGCCTGATCGAGGCCCATGGAACCGGGATCCCACTGGGTGACAAAACTGAACTCCAATCCCTGACCCATTTGATGGGCAAACGGCAAGGACAACTTCCCACCTGCGGGATTGGGAGTGTCAAATCGATGATCGGTCACTGTATCCCCGCTGCCGGAGCCGCCAGTGTGATCAAGATGGCTCTGTCGCTCTACCACAAGATTTTGCCCCCGACTCTGTGTGAAACCGTTAATCCTGATCTCAATATTGAAGAAACACCACTCTACATCAACACAGAAGCCCGCCCTTGGATCCACGGGGATCCCGTAACACCTCGACGAGCTGGGATCAATGCCTTTGGCTTCGGCGGGATCAACGCCCACATCATCCTGGAGGAGTACATCCCCCCCCAAACGGATCCCACAGCCAAACCTGTTCATCCCCAACGGATCCTCCACAACCACTGGTCTTCCGAGTTGATCGTGATCGCGGCGGCCACCCGTGCTGAACTGCTTGATCAAGTGGTCAAGATCCAATCACTCCTGGAACGTCCCCATCTGAAGCTGGCCAGTCTAGCGGCCACCCTCGCTCCTAAAGCCCAAACCCAAGCCTCTGCAGGAGAAGGACATTACCGTTTAGCAGTCATTGCTCAATCGATCCCCGATCTGCAAACCAAACTCAACACTGTAACGGAGAAACTAGCGGACCCCAATCGCAAACGGCTCCAGTCTCGCAACGGCATTTTCTACGCTGAACCCGGCCCGAATCCCGATCCCGCCAAGATCGCCTTCATTTTCCCTGGCGAAGGATCCCAATATCCCAACATGCTTGCGGATCTCTGTCTTTACTTCCCGAAGGTGCGGGCCTGGTTCGATCTCTTGGATCAGATCTTCAGCGAACATCAAGACTATCCCCCCAGCGTTTTCGCCTTCCCTCCTCCCACCAGCTTGACCCCAGAACAACGCCAATGGGCCACCAACAAACTCTATACCCTGGATGTCGCCACCGAGGTTGTCTTCACCGCAAGCATGGCCATGTACGATCTGCTGCAAGCTTTCCAGATCCCTTGTGAAGCCATGTTCGGCCACAGCACAGGTGAAAACAGTGCCCTAGTTGCATCCGGCACCATCAAGATCGCCGATCAAGCCGAACTCATGACCAAGATCCGGTATTTGAACGAGATCTACCAACAGCTGGAAGCCTCGGATCAGATCCCCAAAGGCGTCTTAATGACCGTTGGTGCAGCCAGCCCAGCTGTGATCCAAGATCTGGTTGAACGCTCCCAAGGAGAACTTTATCTAGCGATCGATAACTGCCCCAATCAAGTGGTGCTGTTTGGCAACGAAGCGGCGATCCAGGCAGCCATGACCCATCTCAAATCGGAAGGTGGGATCTGTACGATCTTGCCGTTCGATCGGGCCTACCATACCCCCCTCTTCAAAAGCGTTGTAGAATCGCTGCGAGCCTACTACAACACCTTGGAAGTCGGCCCCGGCCACACAACCCTCTACAGCTGCGCCACAGGTGAGCCCTTCCCTACCGATCCCGACGCGATCCGAACCCTGGCCGCCGATCAATGGTCCAGCCAAGTCCGCTTCCGCACTACGATCCAGAGCCTCTACGATCAAGGCTTCCGCACCTTTGTTGAAGTTGGCCCCAGCAGCAACCTCACCGCTTTCGTCGAAGATACTCTCCGAGGTCAAGACTTCCTCGCCCTGGGCAGCAACAACCAGCGCCAAACCGGACTGGCTCAACTCCAAACCCTCTTAGGCCGTCTTTTCCTCCAGGGCACCCCGATCCATTTCGATCCCCTCTACCAAACCCGCGATCTGACCCCCATCGATCTCGATCCCACTTCATCCCCAACCAACGGGCACCGCAAAACTGAATCCGTGCTCACCATGACCATGCCCGTCATGACCCTTCCCTCCAACTTCACGCAAACGATCCAGATCAAATCCAAATCGCTCCCCCAGCCCAGCC
>CAZONZ010000484.1:0-3161 GCA_964581005.1 uncultured bacterium | reverse complement strand
CCGGGATGTTTAGCTCAGGGAGAAACACTGGAAGAGACATTACAAGAGCTAATGACTGTTAAAACATTGTGGCTAGAAACAGCTCAGAAACACAGTCTCAAGCTACCAGACATTGAAGAGGCGATCGCCAACGTTAAACTTCTGAGTGCTGGATAGACTTGATTAGCTGGTGTAAGATGCCGATTGTTTCCAGCAAAGTGCCCCGATCATCAATCATCTTTGCTATGGGTATCAATTTTGGGAGCGATCGGTTACCCTGGTTCTCCTTTTCCCCGTACAATGTGCATCAACGACGAGGTAACCTCTCAAGCTCATGGAGCCTCATCCCTGGGAAATCGGCCTGGTTTGTGGGATCAACACGATGATTGCCTTGAGTCTGTTAGCCTGTTGGCCTGCAGCATGGCGACTTCGATCCCAATTACACACAGCGGCTCAAGCATTGGATCGGTGGTCTGATGCTACAGAGAAGGCTCTTCAACCCACCCCCCAGGAGCTGCTACGCTTGCGCCAATATCTGATCGAGCAACAAGATACTCTCACCCAGATCCAAAAACAGATTGAATGGCTACAAACCCTCTATCGTCTTAGCCGTTGGATCCTCTCTCGCTTCAAGTAAGCTAGCCAGTAGAAAAAGGTTGGATCATCTTCTGTCTCTCAGTCAAGTCATGTCTCCCTCAACTCCTGCATCACGATCCATTCCCAATCCGATCCAACTCGAAGTCATGGCTAATGCTCTGGCCGGGATCGCCGAGGAAATGGGAGCTCGTCTGATCCGATCAGCCTATTCATCCAATATTAAAGAGCGGCGGGATTGCTCAACCGCTTTGTTTGATGCGGCAGGACATTCGATCGCCCAAGCGGCTCATATTCCAGTCCATTTAGGGGCACTGTCCGATGCGGTTCAAGCGGTCATTCAGCAACAGCCCCAAGCTGGAGAGGTTTACTTACTCAATGATCCGTTTCAGGGTGGATCCCATCTCCCCGATCTGACCTTAGTAACCGCCATTCCTTCGATAACCGATCCCGATCAGGTTGGAGCTTACGCCGTGAGCCGCGCTCATCATGCAGATGTGGGGGGAATGCGACCGGGATCGATGCCTGCTGATTCAACAGAGATTTGGCAAGAGGGCTTGATCATTCCGCCTGTCTGTATAGCCCGATCCGGTGTTGACGGGTTTGTCTGGAATAACGACATATTGAAGCTGATCTTGGCTAATGTCCGCCATCCTAAGCAGCGTCGTGGGGATCTTCACGCTCAAGCAGGGGCCAATTGGGTCGGTGTGCAGCGGTTTCAGGCACTGTTACAGGAGTATGGAGAAACCCAGGCTTGGTCCCTGATCCAGGCCGTGATGGAGCATACAGAGCGACGGATCCGGGCTCACATTCAAGCGCTTCCCGATGGGATCTATCGGGCCGAAGATGTACTGGAAGGGGATCATGTCCAGCGCACCATCCATCTAGAGGTCACGATTCAGGTTGAACAGGATCACATCCGGATTGATTTTGACGGGACAGATGCAGCTGTTCCAAGTAACTTGAATGCTCCCTTTGCCGTGACGCGATCCGCTGCTTTGTTTGCGTTGCGCTGTTTACTGGATCCAACAGCTCCTAGTAATGCCGGGATCGAAGCACCTATCACCATCATTGCTCCAGAAGGCTGTCTAGTTCATGCTCAACCGCCTGTTGCCGTGGTTGCAGGAAATGTTGAAACGTCCCAACGGATTGCCGATCTGATCTTGACCGCCTTAGCTTCGGTAGCTGGGGAACGAGCGATCGCACAGGGGCAGGGGACGATGAACAATCTGATCTTAGGGAATGCGCACTTCACCTATTATGAAACGATCGGAGGCGGGCAGGGAGCTAGTTCCAAAGGCCCTGGTTTAGATGGGGTGCATGTGGGGATGAGCAATACATTGAACACACCGATCGAGGCTCTGGAGCTGGAATATCCTCTCCGATTGGTGCGCTACGAACTGCGAGATCATTCGGGTGGATCTGGCGAGCAGCGCGGTGGACAAGGAGTGATTCGATCGATCCAGGTTTTGCAAGAGTGTACGCTTTCCCTGTTGACGGATCGACGACATCATACGCCTCAGGGAGCTCAAGGGGGATCAGCAGGCACGAAAGGGGTGAATGAGGTGAATGGGACAACGCTGCCCAGTAAATCAACTCGGCATCTACACGCTGGAGATGTTGTTACAGTTTATACTCCTGGTGGGGGAGGATGGGGGCAAGCTCATGATAGCCCTGAGGAGGATCATCCCTGACCTTAGACTATTCGAGAAATCGTGATCACATGCTGAGGAGGATCTGTCCATTGAAAACGCCGATTTTTTGGGAAGCTTACTGTCAAGACGCTTTTAACGTGAAGCAGCATTTGCAGGGATTTCTCAATCTTGATCCTGAAACTCTTGCGTCCCGATTACAGACGAGTCAACAGGAACTGGCTGAACTAGGGCGACGTGACTTTAATTGGGAGCAAGCTGAAGCCTTTTATCGAGATCAAGTTGGAGTCGCTTACTTGTTTGATCTCGCTGCATGGCATCTCTCTAGCCAGGATTACATTGGGGATACATTACGGTTGATTGCTGATCATACTCAGGGGATCGTTTTAGATTTTGGCGGTGGGATCGGCACCCATACCTTGGCAGCAGCAATGTTGCCGGACGTGGAACAAGTGATCTTTTGGGATCTAAACACAACTCATCAAGATTTGATGGTTTATCGTGCCCAACAACTCGGATTAGAGCATAAGATCCAATGTGCCCAAACCTTTCCACCTGAGATCAAAGTTGATACGATCATTTGCTTTGATGTCTTAGAACATCTTTCTGATCCGGCCCAACAGCTGCTAGAGTTTAAGTCAATCTTGTCGAAAGAAGGCACATTGATTGTAAACTGGTATTTCTTCAAAGGCTTTGCTGGAGAATTCCCTTTCCATTTAGATAATCCTATTCAGATCGAGCGATTCTTTCAGGTTTTACAGACTCAATTTCGAGAGATCTTTCATCCTTACCTGATTACTGCTCGCTGCTACCGATCGGATTCATGATCAAATCGTCGGTGGGTGGGGAATGATCAGTACGCTGTTTAGGGAAATGGGTGACTAACGGCTAAGTGCAGCGGCGGCAGATAGCCTCGAACTCCCACCATTAACCTCT
>CAZONZ010000483.1:0-3164 GCA_964581005.1 uncultured bacterium | reverse complement strand
AGCTCTGAGTTCTGCAATAGCCTCTTCCTGGCGTTGGAGGAGCCGATCTTGATTGGCCAAGATCTCATAGAGAAATCGCTGCATTTGATCAATCCTGGCGACTGATTCCGACAGCTGTTCCACGAATGCAGACAACCGTTCCACGGATGCTGAGATCCGTTCCACGGATGCTGAGATCCGTTCCACAGATGCAGACGTCTGTTGGTGGGATTCAGATAAACCGATCAGCCCATTTTCCAGTCGGGCTATTCGTTCCTCTTGGGTGCCAAACCGTTGCTCGATCTCTGCTGGGGTCATGTTGGATGCTTTGCCTCAGTGATGATCACCTATGTTAACCGTTGGATCAGCGGCAGGAGACGCGCTAGATCGGCTAATCCTGCTACAATTTTGCCAGCATTTCGCAGTGCTGAGTGCCCTGGTTATGAGTGTGCATTGTTTTGGAATTCGTCACCACGGACCTGGATCGGCTCGTAGCTTGGTTAAGGCGTTGCAGACGTTACAGCCGGATCTGATTTTGATCGAGGGGCCAGCGGATGCGCAGGAGATGATCCCCTTGGCGGCTCACGCAGAAATGAAACCGCCTGTAGCGATGCTGCTGTATACCAACGACACTCAGCAAGCGATCTACTATCCGTTAGCGGTGTTTTCCCCAGAGTGGCAGGCGATCCAGTATGGGCTGAAGCAAAATATTGCCATTCGCTTGATCGACTTGCCCCAAACGTACCAGTTCGCCCTTTTGAAGGAGTATCTCAAGGAACAAGAAGCCCAAGCTGCTCAAGATCCTCAAGACTCTCAAGATCCTCAGACCCCTCAAGATCCCCAAGATCCTCAGGTGTCTAGCTCATCGGATCCTCAAGACACAGGTGCTCTCGATCCTAAGGGATCCAAAGGCAAAACAGAAGCATCCTTGGATCCTCTACCCGAAACCTCGGTTAGCTCTGAGATCCCAGCTTCACCTCCGTCTAAACTCACCCCTCACCCAGAGGATCAACCCCCACCGGAATCAGAAGATACTGAGGATCCCCTCGCCTCTTCCGATTCTTTGGATTCTTTTGATCCTTTTGATCCTGATTTTGTAGAAGATTCAACCGATCTCAACCCAGACGATCCAGAGGGTGCAACGGAACAGGATCTTTATCCAGACTTCCAGGCAATTCGGCAGGATCCGCTCTCCTGGTTAGCTCAAGCTGCAGGCTACAGTGACGGCGAAAATTGGTGGGAGCACCTGATCGAACAGCGCCAGGACAGCACCGACATGTTCGTAGGGATCGCTGAAGCCATGACTATCCTCCGTCAGGAAGTCGAAGCTCTGCAAACCCACTCCACCGATTCCCTCACCCCCCCGCAACCCCCGCCCACCTGGATCGAGCGCCGTGAAGTTCTACGGGAAGCCCATATGCGGCAAGCGATCCGTGCTGCTGGCAAAGAAGGATTTCAAACGATCGCGGTGATCTGTGGTGCATGGCATGTTCCCGCTCTCCAGGATCCTCTCCCCCCAGCCAAAGCGGATCAGGCTCTCCTGAAGGGATTACCGAAACTCAAAACGATGGCAACTTGGGTGCCCTGGACCTATGAACGGCTCAGCTACACCAGTGGCTACGGGGCCGGGATCCATTCCCCAGGTTGGTATGATCACCTCTGGAGCCATCCCCAGGGCGTTTCGATCCAATGGATCACTCGCGTCGCCCGTCTCCTCCGTGAAGAGGATCTTGACGCCTCCTCAGCCAATGTGATCGAAGCGGTTCGGCTCGCGGATGCTCTGGCAGCTCTACGGGATCGCCCCCGCCCCAGCTTAGAGGAACTCAACGAAGCGGTCGAAACGGTCTTCTGCTTTGGCGATACGAGGCCCCTCAACCTGATCCACGATCGCCTGATCATCAGCAACTGCCTTGGCGAAGTTCCAGATGAAACCCCTGCCGTTCCCCTCCAACAGGATCTGCAACGGATCCAAAAGCGCCTCCGTCTTAAACTAGAGCCGGATTCCAAATCGATCGTGCTTGATTTACGGAAACCCAATGATCTGGAAAAATCTCAACTGTTGCACCGCTTAAATTTGCTCAACGTGGCTTGGGGCACAGCTCAAGGAGTCGAAGGCACAGGCACGTTCAAAGAAGGATGGCGATTGAAGTGGAAGCCGGAATTTGCTGTGAATCTGATCGAAGCAAGTGTCTGGGGTAACACTGTCCTTGAAGCCGCTGCTGCCAAAACTTCTGATCAAGCTGCTCAAGTCCCCGATCTACCCTCCCTGACTCAGTTACTCGATCGGGTTCTCCTGGCTGATTTGCCAACTGCAGTCGATCGGATCATGGATCGGATTCAGATTGTGGCAGCGGTGTCCAGTGATATCACGCATTTAATGTCAGCTTTGCCTTCGTTGGCCAACGTCTTGCGCTACAGTGACGTCCGTAAAACCAATATTGAGATCCTCTCCCCGATCGTGGATGGGATGGTGACCCGGATCTGTGTGGGGCTTCCGGCGGCGTGTGCCTCGTTAAATGATGATGCAGCGGCAGTCATGCATACTCACGTGATGGAGGTTAATGCTGCTTTACGTCTGCTGCAAAAGGATCCACATTTACAAGAGTGGTACCGTGTCTTGGAACAACTCAGCCAACGTCAGGGGTTACACGGGTTGCTGGCTGGACGTTGTTGCCGTCTTCTCTTAGATGCTGAGATCATTGATGATCAAGAAGCAGCTCGTCGTCTCAACTTTGCTCTGTCGCGTGCCAATGATCCGGCGGATGCTGCGGCCTGGATTGAGGGGTTGCTGCAAGGGAGTGGGTTGGTTTTATTACATCATCAACACTTGTGGGCTGTTCTGGATAGCTGGGTCACAGGGCTGACTCCAGATGACTTTACAGCGACGTTACCCTTGCTACGGCGAACCTTCTCAACGTTTTCTGCTCCAGAGCGCCGCCAAATGGGTGCTCAGATCAAACAGGGGATGATCGCTACGTCCCCAGGAGCTTCGGAGGATCAAGAGATCAGTGAATCGGCGAGTGGAGATGCGGTGTTACCTTTATTAGCTCAACTTTTAGGAGTGACGTTATGACTGAAGTGATGAGTCAAGAACGGTTGCGGCGTTGGCGCTTGATCCTAGGGGGTGGGCCAGCAGATGGGATTGGTCTCAGTGGATCGGGATCCGGAGATGGGAGTGGTGATGG
>CAZONZ010000482.1:0-3181 GCA_964581005.1 uncultured bacterium | reverse complement strand
GATCTAGCCTTCTGGTTTAGTTTTCTGATGATTTCTTGATCTGCTTCTGATCAGGCTTTGAGCTCATTCTCATCCTGAAGAACACCATCAGCTGGTAACTGTCTCAGCCAACCCATCGGCAGATCAAACCAGATCCCACTCCAGGCCCAGTGCCCCGTTACCGGATAGATCACCACCGACAAAATCATCGAGGTAATGAAGTATCCTAAAAAGCTCATCCGTTCGGCAACAGCCCCCGACACGATCGTGGTTGCCGTGCCACAGAATGTTAGTTCAAACAAGAAAAAGGTGTAGTCTTCCGCCGTCCAGCTACTCACTGCCGGAACCTGAGTGCCAATCAGGCCCCAATAAGTCTCGCCAAACATCAGGGAAAACCCGATCAACGAGAACATAAAGCAGGCAACACAGAAATCAACCAGGTTTTTAATGGCTACGTTAATGCTGTTTTTGGCCCGTACCAGCCCACTCTCCAAACAGCAAAACCCTGCCTGCATCGTGCTGACCAGAATGGCACAGAGGATCACCCAAATCGCATCAAGGCTAGGAAGCATAGGGAAAAGGAATCAGCATAGTACAATCAGAAGCAACCCGTTGATCTACACTCTATTAAACTCAATCTCACCCTGCCTAACCCGTTGAGGAGGACCCTTTATGAACTTAGAACAGATCCAATTGCTTGTGGAGCAAGCCCTGGAAGATGGCAAGATCACCCAAGCCGAAATGGACGAAATCGAAGCTGCGATCCACGCCGATGGTGTCGTTTCTGCCGAAGAAGCTGCCCTGCTTGATTCTCTCTATGAACGCTGTGCCCGTGGCGAGATCGAGTTAGCGTGATTGATGGGATGGGAGGGTGTGGAGGCTCCGGTCAATCTGGCGAGTCTTCTCGATCCTGAGCCACTCATCCTGTTGCATTTTTTGAGACCGTGTGACCTGCATGGGAAAAGCGGCTTAGGGTAGGAACAAATTAGCTATCCAAGGCAGCAGCAGCAGGAGGCGTTATGGCAGGATCACGCTCAGAAGCAGAACTCACTGGATCCCCTGAGATCACACGGACAAGAGGAATCTCATGGACCAGATGGATGAGGTTGGCAAGCGTCGGCATGGTGATCGTGGGTCTGAATGTTGGCATTGTTAGCTGTAGCGACGATGATGATTCCGCGCAATCCACCCCTGACTACGCTTCGGAATCCGATCTGCTTCAAACACGACCCAACATCAATGCGGATGAGGTGCGACGGGATCAGGACGATGCTGTCTTGGTAGAACCCCAAGCTCAAGCAGCTCCTTCTGAACTTAAGGCTCTCGATCAACCGGAAGGCGATCAGGCTCTGGTTGCTCATGAAGCTCCAGCTCCACAACCTCCACCTCCTGTAGCGCCCGTCCCATTGGTTGGCCAAAATCCAGTCATTCCTGCTACTGGTCCGATCGAAGAATCGGGTCGTTTGCGCGCTCCTGTAGTTCCTTCTGCGACTTCCGTCCATCGTTCACTATCGAATTCCGCTGTTTCGCCTGAATCAGGGATCGTTGTAGGAGAAGTTCAGCAGCCTCCCGCAGAGATCCTTCCCCCCGAAAGCTTAGATCGGGAAGGGTATGACTTGAGCGAAGAGAATGACTTTTTGAACGTGATCGATGAACCTCTGTCTACGTTCTCGATCGATGTTGATCCAGCGTCCTACAGCAATGTGCGCCGGTTTATCCAGAATGGTCAACGCCCCCCGATTGATGCCGTCCGGATCGAAGAACTGATCAACTATTTCACCTATGATTATCCCGAACCCGAAGGGGATCATCCGTTTTCGGTTGTGACTGAAGTGTCTGAAGCTCCCTGGAATCCGCAGCATCAACTGGTCCAAATTGGTCTGCAAGGACAACCGATCCCCAGAGAGGATCAAGCCCCCAATAATCTAGTCTTCCTGATCGATGTTTCTGGATCGATGAGTGACTCGAATAAGTTGCCCTTGTTGAAATCAGCATTCCAGTTATTGATCGATGAGTTGAGGGCTGAGGATCAGGTCAGTATTGTGGTCTACGCGGGCGCTGCAGGTGTGGTTTTACCTCCGACTCCGGGCGATGAAAAAGATCAGATCTTGAGTGCTCTTGAGTATCTTCAGGCAGGCGGATCGACGGCAGGAGGTGAGGGAATCGAGTTGGCCTATCAATTGGCCCAAGATAGCTTTCTTGCGTCAGGAAACAACCGCGTGATCTTGGCCACTGATGGAGACTTTAATGTGGGGATCTCTAGTGATTCAGAGCTGATCCGGTTGATTGAATCGAAGCGCGAGAATGATATTTTCCTGACGGTGTTGGGGTTTGGTGAGGGGAATCTTCAAGACGCCAAAATGGAACAACTCGCCAATCATGGAAATGGCAACTATGCCTACATTGACAGTCTGTTGGAAGCCAAGAAAGTCTTAGTCCAGGAATTGGGGGCAACTCTGATCACGATTGCCAAGGATGTCAAGCTCCAGATCGAGTTCAATCCGGCCAAAGTGCAAGCCTATCGCCTGATCGGGTACGAAAATCGGCTTCTAGAGAATCAGGATTTCAATGACGATACCAAGGATGCAGGTGAAATGGGAGCTGGCCATTCGGTCACCGCGTTGTACGAGATCATTCCGGTGGGAATCGAAGCCGATCAAAGTCTGCCTGAAGTCGATCCGTTGCGCTATCAAACCACTCAGATCGATCCTGATGCTGCTGACAACTTTGAACTCTTGCTGGTTAAGTTGCGCTGCAAGCAACCGACTGGAGATGTATCCCAGGTCTTGGAGCAACCTGTCTTTGATCTGCAGGTGAGCTCGTTAAATCAAACCTCAGACAACTTCCGCTTTGCTGCTGCAGTGGCTGCGTTTGGCATGGTGTTGAGAGAGTCCCCCAGCCGTGGATCTGCCGATGTGGATCTGGTACTGGATCTGGCCGAGGGATCTCAGGGAGAGGATCGAGAGGGCTATCGATCTGAGTTTCTGGAGTTGGTCGAGCGTTTCTCCCGCTTACCTTGATCTTGGGTTCTGCTGTGCTTGGGGTGATCAGGATAACGTTCTGCAGAAGCAGCCAAGTTCACACCCTTGGTGATTCTTGGTGATAGCCTCTGTTCCGTCCACACCAACGAAAGGTTAGAGTGCTTTAAAAAAGATTGCCGGGAACTCCCCATCCCCTCGTGGGTGGGGATGAAAGGCAAGTC
>CAZONZ010000481.1:0-3184 GCA_964581005.1 uncultured bacterium | reverse complement strand
AAGCGGCTTTCCACTGCTCCGAAGCGGCTTTCCACTGCTCCGAAGCGGCTTTCCATTACTCTGAAGCAGCTTTTCATTACTCCGAAGCAGTTTTGCAGTAGCCTAAACTGGGTACTTAACCCCAAACCACGATCAATCAATGCTCAGCCTTAGCACGGATAAATCAACCACGATTGTTCTGGGATTTAAAGCTCTTTCTGATCCTCTGCGGCTCCAGGTGATTGAGTTGCTGCGGGAGCAAGAGATGTGTGTTTGTGACCTTACGGTTCAGCTTCAGGTTTCTCAATCTAAACTGTCCTTCCACCTCAAAGCTCTCCGGGAAGCAGGTCTGATCCGCGCTCGTCGCCAAGAACGCTGGATCTACTACAGCCTGAACTTGCCTCAACTGGTAGAACTCGAACAGTATCTCGCAGATATTCGCCGTTACAGCCCTATGCACCCTGCGAGAGCTTGTCTCCTAATCAGTGAATGATTGGGTTTTTCTTCTGAGTCTTGATTGAATTTGATGGAATCTTAAGGACCAATCAACTATTCTTGATATGACGCTGAGCACAGAACACTATTGGGTTATCTGAATGGATACAGATCTTTCAAGTCCTGCTCCTGAGGCGATTCAGGCAGGGGGAACACTTAACTTCTTTGAGCGCTACCTGACGCTATGGGTGGGGATCTGCATTGTTGTTGGGATTGTGCTGGGCCGGAGCTTTCCAGGGCTGGCCTCTGGGCTCGATCGCATGAGTGTATACCAGGTTTCGATTCCCATTGCTGTCTGTCTGTTCTTCATGATGTATCCGATCATGGTGAAGATTGATTTCAGTCAAGCCAAACGGGCCGTGCAAACCCCCAAGCCTGTGCTCCTGACTCTGGTAGTGAATTGGTTGATCAAGCCCTTCACGATGGTTGTCTTCGCTCAGTTTTTCTTAGGGTGGTTATGCCGTAGCCTGCTGGTGGGTACTGAAGTGATTCGGGGAGCGGAAGTAACTTTGGCAGACTCCTACATAGCTGGAACGATTCTGCTGGGTATTGCCCCCTGCACAGCGATGGTTTTGATGTGGGGGTACCTATCCTTCAGCAATCAGGGACACACGTTGGTGATGGTGGCGATCAATTCGCTGGCAATGCTGTTTCTGTATGCGCCTCTAGGGCGATGGTTGCTGGCAGCCAATAACCTGGTGGTGCCCTGGGAAACGATAGCTCTGTCAGTATTGATCTATGTGGGGTTGCCGTTAGTGGTGGGAGCCCTGTCTCGAACCTGGATTTTGCGTCATCGGGGCCGCGCTTGGTTTAACAACGTATTTTTGAAATACCTCAGCCCCATTGCCGTGATCGCCTTGCTGATGACGTTGATACTACTGTTTGCCTTCAAAGGTGACCTGATTGTCCGCAATCCGTTTCATATCCTGGTGATTGCCATACCGCTCTTTATCCAGACCAACTTTATCTTTCTGATCACCTATGTAGCTGCGCAGAAAATGGGGATGTTCTATGAAGATGCTGCACCCGCCGCGTTGATTGGGGCCAGTAATCATTTTGAGGTAGCAATTGCCACTGCCGTTACCCTCTTCGGCCTCAATTCCGGGGCTGCTCTTGCCACTGTTGTCGGCGTCCTAATTGAAGTCCCCGTCATGCTGATGTTGGTGGAGGTTTGCAAGAAAACGGCGTTCTGGTTTCCCCGTGATCCCGAAAAAGCAAGCTTGCCCGATCCTCGCTGTTTACCGATGAAACTGTGATGACTATTCAGATTGATGCTCTTGATCTCAGATCAGCCATCAGCAACGACTCAGGAGGAGAAATGGATCCGATTCAACGTTTACACGATCTAGAAATCCAGTCAGCTGGAGTAATCTCAGAGCAATTCATCCGCCGAGGGATCCAAACATTTCAGGAAGTCTGTTTATGGATCCAAAACTTGCCCTATAGAGCCAACTCCAACGCTGAAGACTCCCTGATCCTGTTTGCCGAAATGCAAGGCACTTTTACCACAAAAATGGGGTGATCACTTGATAAATCGATGGAGCCCTACGGAGCCACCTCTGTATGCATTTTGAGCACCCCCCACGCATTCTATTTCTCTACGGATCCTTGCGAGAGCGATCCTACAGTCGCCTATTGGCAGAAGAAGCCGCTCGCATCATTGCAGACTTTGGCGCTGAAGTGAGATTCTTTGATCCTCATGGCTTACCCTTACTGGGAGCAGAACCCGATACCCATCCCAAAGTACGGGAGTTGCAGGAGTTATCTATCTGGTCGGAAGGACAGGTATGGTCTAGTCCAGAGTTGCATGGCAACATTTCGGGTCTCATGAAAACGCAGATTGACTGGATCCCCCTCAGCCTAGGTGCCATCCGCCCCACTCAAGGGAAAACCCTAGCAGTCATGCAGGTTTCAGGAGGATCCCAATCCTTCAATGCTGTCAATACGATGCGAATTCTAGGTCGCTGGATGCGGATGTTCACCATTCCCAATCAGTCCTCTGTACCGAAAGCCTATCAGGAGTTTCATGAAGATGGCACCATGAAAGATTCTTCCTATCGGGATCGGGTGGTGGATGTGATGGAAGAGCTCTATCGCTTCACCCTGCTCTTACGGGAACGGGTAGATGAACTGACAGATCGTTACAGTGAACGCAAAGCTGCAGCAGCTAAGCAAACCGAAGAAACAGTTAGAAAGGCTTTGAGCTGATGACCCTATCTTCTCTCTCAGACAGTCTCTGGTGGATCATTCCTGGCCGGTTGGGTGGGATGCGAAAACCGACACCGGAAGAGATCCCCATGTTCTCAGAATTGGGTGTAGATGCGCTCGTTTCTGTTATGGATGATCCTTCGAATCTGGAGTTATATGAACAGGCTCAGATTCCCCATTTATGGTTACCTACAACGGGAGGACAAGCTCCTACGGATAAGCAGATTGATCAATTTCAGCAATTTGTGGATACTCAGAATGCTTTGGCAAAGAGCGTGATAGTTCACTGTTCTAGTGGCCGCCGCCGCACAGGAACATTTTTAGCCGCCTATCTCATTACGAAAGGATCGGCTGCTATGGAAGCGATTCAAGCTATTCAGCAAGCCAATCAACAGGTTGAACTCCGTGATGCCCAGGTTACTTTTCTGCAAGCGTTAGAGCAAAAGAATTATCTCCTGGGGGGTTCGGGGGGCTATAAGACCCACGCCATAATCTTCGATTT
>CAZONZ010000480.1:0-3196 GCA_964581005.1 uncultured bacterium | reverse complement strand
TGGTCAATCAATCCCTCACTTCCTTCGATCTCGATCGCTCAGAGACCCGATCCTGGAGAAACTCGATCCCTCAGAGCCATGAAACCGATTCCACAGATCACGAAACAGATCACGAAGTTGAGGGCTGATCAGATCGGTAAATAGTCTATTCTTTATACTGGCTGCACTTTTATCCAGAGTGGCTCTCGATCCACTCCCATCCCTTGTGTGTTTAGGAGAACTATGTTTAGTAAGCTGATTTCGATCCCCAAACGGTTGACGTTACTGATGGTGGCCCTCCTTGCTATGGTCAGCTGGACGTTGGCCCCTGTGTTTGCAGCATCCGATCCTGCGATTCGGACGGTGCCTCTGACTGAGAGCGAGATGATCACCTTCGCAGATGCTGAGTTGGCCCAAGGCAAGCGCCTGTTCAATGCGGCTTGTGGTCGCTGCCATGTAGGAGGCCAAACCTACGCCAACCCTGACGTCAGTCTCAAGCTTGAAGATCTGGAAGGGGCCTTCCCTCCCCGCGATACCGTTATGGCCATGGTGGATTATATCCAAAATCCAACCACCTACGACGGCGCTGACTCCTTGGTTGAATATCACCCCAATACCCAGCTCAAGAGCGAATACCCCCGCCTGCGGAACCTGTCTGATGAAGATCTGAAACTGATCTCAGGCTACATCATGGTCCAAGCCCGCTTCCTGCCGGGTTGGGGCGGCACCAAGAGCGAAACCCACAGTGATCTGTCTGCTTACTTGTAATCAGATCCGATCCTGTCAATGGGTTGTATGGCTCGTGGTTTTGATCATTGCTGATATCCTCAAGCCGGGATCGACCGTCTCTCCCACCTTCTTGAGCAATCTGTGGATCCATGATGGATGGATTGCAGACCTCAAGCGAGCCAGAGGGATCGTCACCCGGCTTTAGCGTTTTAGTGGTCTACCGTTTTGTGTGATCAGGAGAACTTTATGCATCCCATCTTCCAGATCTTCCCCTTCCGTCAGTGCCAGCGTTTTGATCTGAAGTCTGATCCAAGTCAAAGGTTCCTGATGCGATGGCAGCGTTGGCTCCAGATGGTTAGTTTGATCATCCTGGTGTTGGGGATCAGTATTCAACCCGCATGGGCTCGGATCGATCCGTATGTGGCTCAGTATTTGAATGCACGGGACGCGATCGAGTTGCCGCTGAATGATACAGGGGAGCAGATCACAGTGACCCCTGAACAGCTCAGCGAAGGCAAGCAACTCTTTCAAAGTGCCTGTATCAATTGCCACGTTGCAGGGGCCACCTTACCCAACCCTACCGTGTCTCTATCCCTAGCCGATCTGCAGGGAGCCACGCCACCGCGAGATAATTTGACAAGCTTGATGGCCTTCCAGCGAGAGCCGATGAATTACGATAACAGCGATCTGAGCTACGAGTGTCGCCGCGTTTCTCCTGCCTGGATGAGTGATCAGGATCTTCAGAATCTAGCTGCATTTATCCTGCGGGCTGCAGATGTTGCTCCAGGCTGGGGGCCGAATATTTTGCGGGAAACCGCCAACCGACTCAATCGCTAGATCCGGTAGAACAAAACCAGGATCTGGCTAGAGTAACCAACCCAGGCTTGGTCAGATCGCCAACCTCGATCGACGATCGACCATTAACATCGAGTCAGGATCAGCGGGAGAGTGGTGACATGGAAACAGGGTTAGGGCTCTTTGTCGGAATCGGGCTGAGTGCTGCGTGTGGCTTCCGGGTCTTTGTGCCGTTGCTGATCATGAGCGTTGCTACTCATGCGGGACATCTGACATTAGCAGAGGGGTTTGAGTGGATTGGATCCGAAGCCGCGATCGCAGCCTTTGCCATTGCAACGATGCTCGAAGTAATCGCCTACTACGTGCCTTGGGTTGATAACCTCTTAGATACGATCACCACTCCAGCAGCAATTGTGGCCGGAACGATCATGACAGCTTCAGCCGTAGGCGATGTCAGCCCCTTTCTGCGTTGGAGCTTGGCCGTGATCGCCGGAGGAGGGGTGGCTGGAACGACCCAGGTGATCAGCTCCCTAATCCGATTGGCCTCCACCGCAACCACAGGGGGATTGGCGAATCCGTTAGTCTCAACGACAGAACTGGGAGGATCCGTAACGATATCGCTCGCAAGTCTGGTTGTGGCTCCGCTAGTTGCAGGGGCTGTGCTGCTGGTCCTGATCAGTTTTGGCTCTCGACAGGTGTTCCGCCGGATCCGTCAGCGTCAGCAGATCCCCTCTAAAGGTCCAGTTTGAATCAGTTTTAGAGTCTCGATCAAGGTTTCTCAGTCCATCTCACGACGCTCTCTGGAGGATCGATCCATGCCCCGTTCCCAATCGAATTCATCCTCTCAACCTGGATCGGCCAGTGGCAATACAGATCGGGTGGTTTACGCGGAATGGGGATCGGCCACTGAGTCGGGATCGGAAGCAAGCGAAGTGGACCGTGATCCCAAAGATCAGAAGATCACAATCCGGCGAGAACGGAAGGGGCGAGGCGGTAAAACGGTAACTGTGATCACAGGCTTCCAGCACAGTTCCACCACTCTCAATACGTTGACCAAAACTCTCAAAGCTCAATGTGGATCCGGTGGCACTGCCAAAGACAACACCATCGAGATCCAGGGAGATCATCGAGAACGACTCGGATCGCTGTTGAAAGGCATGGGCTATACCGTCAAATTGGCTGGGGGATGATCGTTCCTGGTTTCCTCTTGGCTGATGAACGCTATCAGAGGAGTCCCGTATCGACTTTATATCCCCTAACGTATGCTGGGGGCAGATCTCTTTCATCCTCACGATCCGCATGTCTTACACAATCGCTAAATGGGGTAACAGTCTGGCTATCCGGATCCCTAAATTTCTCTCGGATCAATTGAATCTGAAAGAGGGAGCTTTAGTGGACTTGGAGCTGATCGATGATGCTATTGTGATCCGCCCCTCCCGACGCAAAAAGTACACTCTGGAGGAATTGCTGGAGGGGATGTCCCCTGAAATGAGCCATTCCGAGACTCCAACGGGCCAACCTGTGGGTGAGGAAGTCTGGTGAGTTACATCAATCAACCTGCCGCAATGTCATTTCTTGCTGCTGCAATGTCATTTCTCCCTGCCGCAATGTCATGTCTCGCTGCTGCAATGGGATTTCTTGCTGCAGCAGAGTTATTACATCCTGCTGCAATGTCATTTTTCCATGCCGCAAT
>CAZONZ010000479.1:0-3196 GCA_964581005.1 uncultured bacterium | reverse complement strand
GGATCAGTCCGCGACTAGAGGTTCGGTTTGAGTGGCAGGTGGGGGAAGAACTGAAACTGTACCGTCCGGATGGTCGCCGCTTCCTCACGTTTCTGGAACTAGAGGAAAGAGCGATCGCAGCTGAGCAAAGAGAGGAGCAGGAACGGCAACGGGCCAATCAAGCCGAACAGCGAGAGGCACGACTCCGTCAGAGGCTCATGGATCTAGGTCTTGACCCGGATCAGCTTTAAGACTTGTGCTCCGATCGTCGGCAATTTGAAACACTTTATTCTCAGATCCTTATACCTTGTGTGAGCAGGTGGGGGAGCATTCATGCCTTGATCTCTACGGTTCAGCGTTGGCGCTCCTGGATCTGCTGTCGCCAGTCTGCGGGCAAGAGGTTGACAGGGTGGACGTAGCCAATCTGGGCATTACCATCCAGCTCAGGCACCACAAATGTTGGGACACCGATCAGGCGAAAGGTGCTATCGAGAGCCGATCCACCTGAATTGCCCCGACTGATCTCAGCATCGGTTTTGATCAAAGTCCCGATCAAGGAGGACTCAAACCCACTCACGACTCCCTGGGTAAAGGTGACACTCGTGCGGCTACCCGTGCCCCCTGCTGCCGGAAATCCCAAGATCGAGATCGGGCTACCAATCTGCATCTGGTCGGGATCGCCCAATTCTAGAAACGGAAACGGATAGTTGGGAGGTAAGGGTTGATGGTAGAAGCCAGAGGTAATGTCCACAAGGGCCAGATCCAGATCTTCATCCGACGCAATCACTCGACCTCGAAAAAGCTCTCGCGGGGGTTGACGCGGATCCAACGTAATACTGATCACAAGCTCCCCATCTGCAAGCACACCTCCCGCTGGGGATTCAACCACATGATAGTTGGTCAAGATCAGGCCATCCGCTGAGAGAAGCGTGCCACTGCCTGCGCCATCGTATCCAGTAATTTCAACATTAGCCTGGATCGCTTGCTCCAAGGAATTGTCCGGTGCTTCAAAGGTTGGGATCTGCAACAACGTCTCAGGCGGATCCGTGTCGAAACGGGCGTAGATGGCAAAGGGGATCGTACCCAGTTGATAGGGATCCAGAACATTGATATACCAAGTTCCGGGGGTGAGAGGAGGTTGGGATTGTTGATCAATGATCAGAGTTTCTCGACCTAGCAATGCCAGGGATTCATGATCCGCATCTGCCGCTGAAATGATCTGTTGACTGCGTCGAGCATAAAGATCCATGTCATGACTAACTTCATCAAGATCGAGGCGGAGCACTTCAGCATTACGGGGAACCTCAATCTCGAAGGTGCGGAAGAAGCCATCCTCTTCATTGGTTTCGCTACTGATCCGTTGGTTAGGGGTAAGCTGGCCATCCACTCGTGCCCGGATCGCAGTCGCTAGCAGAGTAAACGGGATCGTCTCCAAACGCTCTTTGCCAACTGTCGGATCGATGGTCAGATTGTAGGCAACATCGATATAGTACCGATCACTTTCAAGGGGAGGATAGTCGTAGCGTGAGATCCGCAAAACATCATTAAAGTCGAAAGTAGAGGCGTAGTAATCGGCTTCTGCATAGTCCTGCATCGGCTTGCCTCGGCGGACATACAAATCCAGATCCACAGGGGCATCTTCAAGGCTCAACGTCACAGCAATCACATCATCCGGAACCTTGAGCACAAATGTTTGCCAAAATTCATCTTGCCAATCGATCTCGCCTTGGGTGGGTTGATCAAAGCGGAGACGCTCTTCAGCGGAGACCGGAAACCTCCAACCGATCAGGCCGATCACGCTCAGGGCTGGAAGGAACCAAACATACTTTAGAGGAGACATGGGTTGATCTCACATGATCCAAGGAAATCCCGCCACAGCATTGCTGGCGTTGAAATCTATCTTGCCATAGATCTTCAAGCTCCTGAGATCCTGAGATTCTGCAGGATTCTGGGATTCTGTGGATTCTGTTGGATTCTGTTTTGGACTTGGCAAATCAGATCGATACACGTTATGCTAGCCAAGTGCGCAAAAAAACAACGCGGGGTAGAGCAGTCTGGTAGCTCGTCGGGCTCATAACCCGAAGGTCCATGGTTCAAATCCATGCCCCGCCATCCAGTTCCCTTCCTGTAAATATAAATAGTCCAAATAGTCCTCGCTGCTTTCCTTCTCTGTGGCAGGGGGGGTGAACGAAAAAAGACGCCGTGAGCCGTGACAGGAAAAGGCGTAGAGTTTCAGTGTTCAGACTTTCTCTACACCATGATGATTGATCTCACCCCTATTATTAGACTTGCTGACTTAGCTTAACGGCCCCACGAGGAAGTCTTGATCAGATCGCAGACTAAGATGGCGGAAGACTCGTTCTTGATCTGAACCTCTGTTGGTTTGCTATGGCCCGTTCCTCCTCAACCTCACAAACCGCTCTTGATCTGGATGCGGATCCAAGCCCTAGTCGTCCCTTTGCCGTCAAAAATCAGATCGAAGCTATCCTCTACCTTAAAGGGGAACCTTTGGATCTGAATACGATTGCTGGATTGGCGCACTGCCAGCGCGATGAAGCCTATGAAGCTCTGCTGGAGTTGATCGAGGATTACACCCATCGGGATTCAGCCTTGGAGATCCTGGCCTTGGATGATCGGCGATTTGCCTTACAGTTGCGGGAGCCCTTCTTACCCTTGGTGAATGAGATTTTGCCCCCTGAAATTGGGGTCGGGGTGACTCGAACGTTGGCAACGATCATTTTGAAAGGTCCGATGACGCAAGCTGATCTGGTGCAGATCCGGGGGGCGAGTGCCTATCAGCATGTCGCTGAGTTGGTGGAGAAAGGCTTTGTCACCAAGCACCGTAAGGCTGGAACCCGATCGGCCTGGTTGCGGGTGACCAACAAGTTCCATCAATATTTCTCAGTCGATCAACTGGCAGCCGAAGCCCTGGGCGACATCCCAACAGAGAAAGACGAGGTCTCTGATCAGGCAGAATCTGCTCAAGAAGACGCTGATACTCAAGGTCACCATTCGGATTCTGAGGAGTTAGACCAGGATGAAACCTGATCATTTAGCAGACAAAGAGCTTAGTTTCTTCTGTAGTAGTACTGAAAAGCTTCATGGTCTATAAAGGCTTTGGAATCGTTGAAAGGATGATGGTGGACACCCCCCAAAGGCTCAAATTGACATCCTCTCCACCCAATCGCTAAGCGATATGGATGGAGATTCCCTGGGT
>CAZONZ010000478.1:0-3197 GCA_964581005.1 uncultured bacterium | reverse complement strand
AGGAATCAATCCGACCACCTGAGGAATCGATCCGACCACCTGAGGAATCGATCCGACAACTTGAGGAATCGATCCGACCACCTGAGGAGTTGATCCGACAGCTTGAGGAATCGATCAATACCGGGTAGCAAGCGTTCCTCAGATGGGAAGAAACGTTCCTCAGGCAGGAGTAATCATTGATCATCTCGTTTGGATAGTTCCTCACTGCCTATCGAGGGTTCCTCAACCTGTTGGATCTGTTCCTCAAGCGTTTTTATCAGGCAAAATTGGCCTATAAACCATCAAAGCAATCATTCATCCCAACTCACTGTGCTACCGATCCAACCTAAACAAACCCTCTCTATGCAGACTCGTGATGGGATTCGCTTGGATGCCGATCTCTATCGACCGGATGCCGAAGGATCGTTCCCTGTCTTGCTGATGCGGCAGCCGTATGGTCGATCAATTGCCTCAACGGTGGTCTACGCTCACCCACGCTGGTATGCTGCTCACGGTTACATCGTCGTGATCCAAGATGTACGAGGCCGGGGAACGTCTGCTGGATCGTTCGATCTGTTTGCCAACGAAGTAGAAGATGGTTTTGACACGGTGGAATGGGCTGCAAGCTTGCCAGGAAGTACTGGCCAGGTGGGCATGTATGGGTTTTCCTATCAGGGCATGACCCAGATCTATGCGGCCAGTCAGCGCCCCAAGGGATTGACAACGATCTGTCCCGCGATGCTTCCCTATGATGTATATACCGACATGGCTTATCCAGGTGGAGCCTTTCGATTGCAACTGAATTTAGGCTGGGCCATCCAATTAGAGACTGAAAATGCCCGATTACGAGGGGATCAGGCTGCTTATCAAGCCCTGTTCAACGCCTCACGTCATCTACCTTTCCATGATCCCATTCCAGCCCGACCCCATGTAATCCAACAATGGGCACCCCACTCTTACTATCAGACCTGGCTTGATCACCCCGATCCGGATCCTTATTGGGACAGACTTTCGCCTAAGACCTATGTGCGTGATCTTGATCTACCGATGCTCCATATTGGCGGCTGGTTTGATGCCTACATGCAGGGAACGTTCAGTCTATATCAAGCGATCCAAGCCCAAAGCAGTCAGCCACAGTATTTGATCGTTGGACCGTGGTGCCATCTCCCCTGGTCGCGTAAGGTTGGAGAACTGGATCTGGGTCCGCAGGCGGTGAGTCCGATCGATCAGCTCCAACTCCGCTGGTTTGATCAGTTTCTCAAAGGGATCGATACGGGCATCTTGAATGAAGATCCGATTCACCTGTTTGAACTGGGTAGCAATCGTTGGCGCTCCTTTCCAGAGTGGCCTCAGCCGCAGCCGAAAGCCTATGTTCTGATCAGTTCAGGGTTAGCAGCGATCTCAGACCAGGATGGATCTCTTCAGCTAGCAGCTACACCCGATCCTGGTTTTCCTGATATTCTGGTTCATGATCCGTGGCGACCTGTACCCTCATTGGGTGGACATGAGGCTGGACCTGCTGGAATCTTTGAACGCAGTGGGATCGATGGCCGTAGTGATGTCTTGACCTATACATCGGATCCCTTAGAGCAGGATCTGCATGTGGCTGGAGAGGTTGCGGTTGAGATCCAGGTTGAAGCGGATGGGAAAAGCTTTGATCTTGCTGTTGTGCTCAGTCGGGTGCAATCAGACGGTAAAGTCTACAACTTGACTCAAGGGTATGCCCGGATCGAGAGTCACATCGATCAACTCGATCAACATGGATCCGAACGTCTCACTCGGATCCCGTTACAACCGATTTGTGTACAATTCAAGCCAGGAGAGTCGATCCGGTTAAGTGTGAGTGGATCAAGTTTCCCGGCTTATCCGATCAATCCTGGAACGGGCGCAACGGCTGGAGAAGCCCAGGGGATCGATCATCAGATCATCACGATCACTGTGCAAACAGGGGGTGCTCAAGCCTCCCGCCTCTGGTTGCCGATCCTGGAGAAATGATCTTCATGATCGTTGGCCCGGATCAGGGTAGTTTCACCTAGGACGCAGGAACAGGGCTGATCCCAACCGGAAGCTGCATCACGGTTTCCAGGCGTTGAGTGGCTGCACGAAAATTAGGATGATGAAACTCGACCAACTGGATCAGACGCTTCCGCAACTCCGTCCGAGGCACGATCGCATCGATGAGGCCGTGAGCCAGCAGATACTCAGCGGTTTGGAAGCCATCAGGGATCTTGCCAGGACCGATAGTTTGCTCAATCACTTTAGGCCCCGCAAAACCAACTTTAGCCTTCGGTTCCGCCAGGATCACATCTCCCAACATGGCGAAGCTAGCCGTCACACCTCCGTAGGTGGGATTGGTCAGGATCGAGATGAAGAGTCCACCGGAGAGCCGATGCTGTTCTAAGGCACCAGAGGTTTTGGCCATCTGCATCAAACTGAAGATCCCTTCTTGCATCCGAGCCCCACCTGAGGCTGAGTAAATGATCAAGGGCAAATGTTCACGAGCTGCTAATTCAGTCAAGCGAGTGATCTTTTCACCCACCACAGAGCCCATGCTACCCCCCATAAACCGGAAATCCATGACCCCCAAGGCGATCGGATTGCCCTGCAGCAAGCCCAATCCCGTTAAAATGGCTTCTCGCAACTGGGTACGCTCTTGGTACGACTTGATCCGATCGGGATAGGGTTTTTGATCAACAAACTTGAGGGGATCGGCTGTACTCAAGACATCATTGAGGGGTTGCCAGCTACCCGGATCAACCAGTTGCTGGATCCGTTCTGGGGCTGACAAACGGTTGTGGTGACCGCAATGAGGGCAAATCTCCCAGTTGTCCTTCAGATCCTTGGTGTAGGTCAGGGTCCCACATTCTGAACACTTCTGCCAAAGGCCATCTGCAATCTCGCGCATCTGCCGCTCCTTAGCGAAAGGGCTGCTTCCTGCTAGGGTTAGGGGGGTTTCCTGTCGGCGTGCAGCAAACCAATCCAGTAAGGACATAGGGTCTGTTTCCTCCGTAGTGTCAGGGATCCGGGATGTCAGTGATAAGGAGTTAGAGGGACTGTCCCAATTCTACCTTTGTTCTCAACTCGTCTCTTAACATTTCCTCACGGTTTCTAGTATCTCTGATTCTCAAATTTCATCCGATGAACTACGCGCAGCCGCTACGCTGAGCAGCGCGTTTCTGACGCTTCCTCGCCGCTAGTTGCCTCATGCTTCCGCAATC
>CAZONZ010000477.1:0-3202 GCA_964581005.1 uncultured bacterium | reverse complement strand
AGACGAGAGAGCAACTCCCGCTTTTTGGCCTCGAATTCTTCTTCAGAGAGAATGCCTTGATCTTTGAGGTTTCCCAGCTGTTCTAGAGCCTTGTAGATATTGGCGGCATCGCCACTCTTATCTTGTTTTAAGTTAGAGGCGTAGGCTTGGCCTTGCTTGAAGGCTTCATCATAAGCGGCCTTGACCTGCTCCTCGACAAAATTCGTCAACGATCCTTGGCTGGAAAAATGACTCACCGCCACTTGACCCACAGCATAGGTTGAGGCACCAGAGGTTATGGCCATTGACGCTCCTCCGATCAGGGTTCCAACCCCAGGGATGGCTTTGATCAGGCTGGCACCGAGGCGAGCTATCGTGGTTCCGGTGAGAGCGGAGACGAACGTTTTGCCTGAATTTCGGGAGTATTCCACCCCATAGAGATAGGCAAGCTGCTGCAACATTTCAACCTGGATCGCCGTAACCGCAGCAAAGTCAACCAGGGGAATGGGGATCAATCCACCGCCCATTGCCCACAACACATGAGATCGAATAATCGCTTCTGCTTCAGCTTGCCGACTCATCAGGATCACCCAGAACAACAGTTGAATGGACAATCGATCAACCTATCAAACGAGTGAATCGATCAAGCTTGATCAATACCCGTTTCGTCCTTAGCAAGGATCGTTAGCAAGGATCGTTTCAGCCTGCATCATCCTATCAGCTTCGGGAACATTCCATTCCAGCCAATTGGTCGTCAGGTTCCAGCTAATTGACGCCGCAATACTCCTTGGATCAGCACGATGGAAACAGCAACAAAGCCACCCAGGAGCACGAGCGCCATACCAAGAGTCAGATCCCCCCACGGAGCCTCTAGAACCACATCCGTGAACGACCAGTCGGTATGTCCATAGATGTAGCGGATCGGTTCAATGGCGTGAGTTAGCGGATTCAGACTGGCAACCCAGCGCAACCAGGTTGGCATAAAGGACAAAGGAGCCAGAGCTGTACTGGAAAAGATCAGCGGCAGATTGACCAAAAAGATAAACGCCAACAACTGCTGATGTCCCGGCATTCCAAAGGCAAGACCTAAGCTCAAGGCGGTGAATCCTAACACCAGTAAGCCGACAATTAAAGCTACAATTCCCAGCCCCGTTACATTGGGGATCCCCGCTCCCAGCACATAGCTCGCTAGCACGATCGCAGCCGTTTGGACCAAGGCCAAGATCACAATGTAGATCGAAGACGCCAGAACAATCGAGAAGCGACTGGTGAGCGGAGCTACCAAGAGGCGATTTAAAAAACCGAACTCTCGATCAAAGATCACGGGCACACCGGAATTCAGAGCTCCACCAAACGCTGTGAAGACAATCACTCCGGCTCCTAAAAACTGAGTGTAGTTGCGATCATCACCAAACATACCTGCTGGAGCATTTTGGAACAAAGCCCCAAACAGGATCAACCAGAGTAGCGGTTGAAGGATCCCAACAAAGAGGGTGACAGGGCGGCGCTGGAGTTGAATGAATAATCGCCGGGTTAACGCGGTGGTCTCCTGCCAAAACTCTGGTGAGAACAGTCCTGGTTGCTCAATCACCTCTGCAGAGACAGGGGTCCGATCCATTAATGGAGTAGAAGATTCGCTCATAGAACTTAACAATCTTGATCACTCTTAATGTTTTAGCATCCTGATCCTGGTCTCTCCAGTCCAATTAGGAGAATCTCCCTCCAGCGAGTCAACCGATCCCAATGCCGATCAATTATAGGAGGGATTTTTGGGGCGTTGCAGCTGATGTCCTGAAACCCTTGCATACTTGACTTGCTTAGAGGGAGGGGGATCGGCAATCGCAATTAACCCAACTTGCTGATCTTCAAAGTAGATCGCGCCACCGATGCATCCTTTACTGTTGAAAGCTGCGTGAATAAACTGGTGTTGAGGAATTTGGATCAGGACAAGCCCCTCAATGACAAAGCTTTGCCGAAATATCTGCTTTCCCACTTCAGCAATGATATTTTCAAGCAGAGAATGACGCACAGGTTCGCCTTGCTCGATAAATGCCTGATGATCGGCAAAATGATCCATATAGTAGTTCCACACACGGGACAGATCTTTCTCTCGCACGAGTTTCTGCTTGAGTTGCTCCAGTAGGCTCAGATCCATGTGATTCCTTCCCTGAACGTCCTATCCGCCACATCCTATCCTAGGAGATTCGCAGGATCTTCAGAATCTCTATCTCTTGAGTGTTCCAGTCAAGTACATCCTCTCCTACCAGATTCGCAGAGCTTGCAAAATCTCCTGAGTGTTCCAGATCTGCAAACAAAATGGAGTTGTTCAAGCATCTTTGGGCCTGCAAACGGCATAGAACCTGCCCTAATGGGTTCGATCACTTGGCCTTCAGCAGATCACGAGCCCGAAAGAAGACTGCATCTAGCATGGGCTCGGTCAGTAATTTTGTTGATGTATTACGTTGACTGGGATGATAAGAAGACAGCAAGATCCGTCCCAGAGGAAGATCGTAGACCTGGTTATGACCAAATGCAGGCTTGCGCCGAATTGATCCAGAAGTTGCTTGAATATGTTTGGATCTATTCTGGGCTGATCCAAGAAGTTTCCAGCACTGATCAAAAGCAAACCGACCCAACGCGACAATCACGCTTAAATGGGATAGCAACGCGATCTCCCGCTCCAGATAGATCCGGCATTGTTGAGTTTCAGCAGCAGTCGGTTTATTCTCTGGTGGAGCACAGCGAACAACCGCAGAAATATAACAATCCTGCACTTGCAAGCCATCATCACGGTGAATCGAAGTCGGTTGGTTGGCAAATCCCGCCCGATGCAACGATCGAAACAACCAATCTCCACTGGCATCTCCGGTGAACACTCGCCCCGTTCGATTCCCTCCATGAGCTGCCGGAGCCAACCCCACGACTAGCACTCGCGCCTCCAGATCCCCAAACCCTGGGATCGGCTTGCCCCAGTAGGCTTGATCCTTAAACCGAGCCACCTTTTGACCCGCCACCTGCTCCCGCCATTCCACCAAACGCGGACACTGCCGACAGGCGACGATCTCTGATTGCAAAGCTGTCCAGGTCTCATACGAGGGATCCGACATAGCCTCATGCCTAATCGTCAAGAACTGTTCTAAACTGATCCTTAACTGACTACCTCAAATCGATCATCCTAATCCGATCCCCTCAATCTAATCATCTCTAGATCCTCACCTCAAAT
>CAZONZ010000476.1:0-3212 GCA_964581005.1 uncultured bacterium | reverse complement strand
CGAGGCTGGAGATCCGGATCCACAACTAGAGAGGATCACGGCCACTCCACTTAGGCCCAGCAGCAGAGATCCAGAAACGGTTGCGAATGTTGGGATGTGCATCACAAACTCCTTATCATGCGAGATGGACAGAACGATAGCAGTTGGAGATCCAAGCAAAGAGATCTGCTATGCCATTTGTATTCTAGATGAAAATTTGAAACTGAAGACATCTGAAGGATCTCACATTTCAAACTAGAATGTTTCGCAAGTCCGATCCCTGCCTCAGAAGTTCATCGATCTTGTAGCTGGACACCAAACCGCTTTCAAAATCTTTCACGCAACCCGCCGCCCTCGACAAACAACCGATTGGATCCGAGGGACAACCCCATCATCATGAACAGTGATCAGATCAGCCCGTTTTCCCACCGTCAAACTTCCTCGATCATGATCAAGATGAATCGCTTTAGCCGGATGGAGAGTCACCATCCGGATCACCTTAAATAAAGGCAACTGAGTGAGTTTGATAATTGTAAAGACCGCTTGCAATAGACTTTGAGGAACATAATCTGATGACATAATATCGACCAGATCCAGCTTCACCAGATCCATCGCTGAAATATTGCCCGAATGGGATCCTCCTAACACAAGATTGGGCGCTCCCATCAAGATCTGTAATCGTTGCCGATGGGCTTCCTTAGCCGCTGCCAATGTTGTCGGAAATTCAGCAATCACAACCCCATTGGCCACAGCCTCTTGAATGTGATCCACGGTAGCATCATCATGACTAGCCATCGGGATCCCTCGCGTTTGGGCAAGCTGAACTAATGCAGCTCGATTGGTTTCTCCATATTGTTGTTGGCGAGATTGTGATGCTTGAATAAATTGATCCATTTCATCAGCTCTCAAGCCATGTTTACCCATGTAGTAAGTTTTGAACTTATCCATTTGGACAAATTGGCGTTGACCAGGGGTATGATCCATCAGCGAAATCAACGTGAGTAGGGGATGATCGGCATAGCACTCAACAATGCTTTGGAGTTGATCGTAAGACAATTCGCAGCGCAGATGGATCCGGTGATCACAGTTGAATCGATTGGCCAGTTGCCCCTGATAAATCACATCGATCATGGGGCCAAAGTGACTCATGCGAGTCGATCCCGGTTCAACATCTCCAATGGCAATCGCATCACAAACCGTCGTGATCCCAGCGGAAATCAGATCTCGATCATGAAATACAGCGGCTGACTCCAAAGGCCAACGCACTTTCGGACGTGGGATCATACGCAATTCCAGGTTATCTGTGTGGAGCTCGATCAGTCCCGGCAGCAGATAATCCCCTTCACCATCGTGCCCACCCCTGACAACCCCTGGCTGAATCTCAGCAATCTGCCCCTCTCGAACTACAAGCGTACCCAAAAGCTCTTGATCGGGCAGTTGTAAACGGTAGTTGGTAAAGATCTGTTCGTTCATAGTGGGTCAGAGAAGGAAATTAAGCAGGAGAAACATTGAAGCCATTGAGTCACTATTCTCTTTTAGATTGATTGCCCAACGATATCCCAAAGATTTTAAAAGCAGAATTCTCGATCCCCTAACACCTCTTTTTCCTGTTGATCATGAAAGATCGCTACAACAGCTGATCCAGAAGCCTTTCGCTCTAAGATCAAGTCTATCACTGCTTGGCGGTTCGCGGCATCTAGGGCTGAGGTTGGCTCGTCGAGTAACACGATCGGGTATGGCACAGAAAACGTGCGAGCTAAGTTAACCCGCTGCTTTTCCCCACCTGAAAACGTTGTTGGTGAAAGCGACCAAAGACGTTCTGGGAGATTAAGACGAGTAAACAAATTCTGAATCGTTTGATAAGCTATATCCTGATCAATACCTAGCTCTAGCAAGGGCTCAGCAGCTACGTCTAGAGCTGGAACTCTAGGGATCACCCGCAAAAACTGACTGACATAACCGATCGTATAACGCCGGACTTCTAAGAGCTGATGGGCCTCTAAATTCGCTAAATCTAACCAACAATTCTGATGTTTGATCCAAATAGAGCCTTGATCCACTCGATAATTCCCATATAGACACCGGAGAAATGTCGATTTGCCTGATCCTGATTGACCAGACAATACAACACATTCACCCACTCGCAGCACAAACGAAAAATCTTGCAGAACTGGAAAGGATAATCCACCCTGAGTATGAAGTGTAAAACGTTTATTGATCCCTTCAACTTGCACCAACAAATCAGAACGAGAAGCACATTCTAGATTCGATCCAAGTGAGGAAGACTGAACTGGGGAGGGCATAGGGGTTAGGTGTGAGTCCTTGATCAGTGGGATCATACTCTTCATCCTCGAACTTTGGATTATTCTCATTTAGCGATCAGCGATCCATCCCCATCATCCAGATCGCCTCAGCGGACTCTTGAAGCACTTGCTCCTGACGACAGAGATCTTGATAGATCGAGATCTGCTTGTGACAGCGGGCCAGATTATGAGCCTTGCGACTGGGATAGAGCTGCGGCTGCCAATCAAAGTAATAATCTTCTACGTAATCCCTCAGAAATCGGATCGCTAATTCTAGAGTAATCAGCTGGATCCCTTGAACGATCAAGCTCGGTTTCAACCCAGACAGGGCTCCCGATCGCGCATAGCCCCTCAGTCCTGCTTGGAACGACTCTAGGTTAAAGCCTGCAGCCTGACTAGCCCAAGATCGGAATGCATCGCCTAAATCCACATATCGATTGTGGTACATAAAGGTGTCTAAATCGATCAGCCCCAGCACGGTTCCCTGATCATCAAACAAAAAATTCGAGATCTTCAGATCCCCATGAATGATCTGTTGCGGTAGATCGGAGGGGAGAAAGAGTTGAGGGGTTGTCTGGATCAAGAATTGGGCTTCAGCTTTGATCTCTGGGGGGATCGCCAATTCCTGTAGAGATTGCCAGATCTGAGGCGTATCGTGAAAATGAGGGATCTGAAACCGAAACGGATAGTCAAAATTGGCTAAGGCGAGATGCATTCGGCCCACCACCCACCCCGCCGCCTCTAACCAGCGGGGATCCGAAATTTTCAGATGGGTTTGCCCCGGTAGACAGGACATGACCCGCCAGAAATGATTCTGCTCTTGCCAATGCAGTGATCCCGTTTGGGTTAACCGATACTCTGGTGTCGGGATCCCCCAAGATCGCAGGTGCCGACTCACGATCTGCGCATCTTCCGTCACTGCTGGATCAA
>CAZONZ010000475.1:0-3218 GCA_964581005.1 uncultured bacterium | reverse complement strand
TTCTGACTCAGGAGCAGTTGGAGGCATCTGGTCAACTGGATCCGGACGGTTGGATGGGGGGATTGCGGGTGGACGCTTTGGCGGAAGGGGAAGAACATGCTTTGGGCTTCTACTACTGGCTGGTGGCTGGCACCAGTGATTATTTGTTACAGCAAGATGATCCCAACTTCACCAAGGATTACTACTTCCGCTTCACCTTTTTGCAAGGATCCGACAGCCCGATGGGAACTGCACATGGTCTCTCAAAATATCCCTACATCCGGGAGAGTCGTCGCCTGATCGGTCGTCCAAGTGTGGCTTATCCAGATGGGTTTCAGATCTATGAGACGGATATTACGCGGCAACCGTCTGAGTTTCAGCGAGGCCGCCCCTATATCTTCTACGATTCTGTTGGGGTGGGGCAGTACAACATTGATTTTCATGAGTGCATTCAACCCGATGATTTTTCAACTGCTCCAGCAGGCAACAAAGCGGCAGAGTCTCCCAGCTATCCTTTCCAGATCCCCCTGCGAGCTCTGATCCCACAACGGATCGATAATCTCTTGGCAGGGGCTAAAAACATTGCGGCGACGCGGATTGCTACGGCGGCCTATCGGGTTCATCCGATCGAGTGGGCGATTGGGGTTGCTGCAGCTCACACGGCTGCCTTTAGTTTGGATCGTGATCGTTATCCGGCTAGTCTGCCCATTCCAGATCTGAATCGACAGCAGGCGTTGTTAGATCTACAGGCTCAAATCGTCAGCTACGGCAATCCGATCCAGTTTCCAGGGACTACGGTGACTTCAACAGAGTGGGCTACTCCACAATAGGGTGTCTCTATCGTCGATTGGATCTGCTCAGATCTCTAGTGGTTTACCCTGATGACTGGATCACAGATGCCCCCGCAACCATTACCGGATCACCTGCCTAAGGCCATTGTAATTAGCCAGATCAGGGGTAATCGTCTCTCCAAAATGAAAGGGTGTTGTTGTTCCAGCTCGACAGGCATACTCCCACTCTGCTTCTGTTGGAAGTCGATACTGTCGGTCTGTTAACTGTGTCAGACGATCACAAAACTCAACCGCTTGGTACCAGAGCACCCGCTCGACTGGACAATCCTGACCTTTAAAGTGAGAGGGAGAAGGATCGAGTTCTTGATTGATCTGGGGTAGTTGGGCAACAGCTTGCCACTGGGCTTGAGTGATGGGATGGCGACTGATCAAGAAACTGGAGAGGCTGACTTGATGCTGCGGGCCTTCATCCTCGGTTCTTCCTTTTTCTCCTTCTGGGGATCCCATCACGAAGTGCCAGCGGGGATGATCATCATCTGGATCCCGAATTGTTCTCGGAAGAACTGTCCAGTTGCGGTTCTGCGTTGAATGGTGAGATTAGACATTGCTTCTACTGATTAGGAGGAGGGGAGTCACGTTTGAAGACTAGGGAATCCTGGATCCGTTGGCGTAGGTGCCAGGTGGTGCCATGTTTCAAATGGGGTGGATCGTGAGTCTTAGGGATGCTAGATACGTTTGAATTAGAGTCAGCATATCAGTAATGTTTGTGTCATGAGCTGAGTTTGGCAAAATCTCCTTACGAGAACAGTTAGGATTTCATCAGATCGTTCAAAGCGTCAACCAGCTGATCAAGCTCCATCTCGGTTGTCAAGTAATGCACGGAAACCCGCAAGCAAACCGGATGGGGTAGGGATCGGATCACAATCTGACGCTGCTCCAGTTCACGCTCAACCCGAATGGGATCTTTCCCCTCCAACGTGAACGCAACTAATCCAGTCTGGGGTGGGGTGGGAGTGATCCGATCGAGTCCTGGCACCTCAGCAAGTTGATGCCACAGTCGTTGCGCTAATTGCACCTGATGATGATACCGCTCCTGGATCGAACCGACCTGATCGTGACACGCCAGCGCTGCCCGCAACCCAGCTAGCAATGGCCACGCAATCGACGCGATCTCATACTCTCCTGCTGTTCCTGCGGCCTTTCCCGATCGCCAGCCAACATAGGTGGGTTGGATCTGAGCCTGAGCTGCAGCAGAAAGATAGAGGGCTCCTAACCCAGCCGGACCACAACACCACTTGTGACCCGTAAACGCATAAAAATCGACCCCCGTTTCCGGTAAATTTAAGGGCAACACCCCAGCGGACTGAGCGGCATCCACATGTACCAAGACGCCCCGATCATGACAACAGGCCACCAGATCCGCTAACGGCATGACCTCACCCGTATTCCAAAACACATGACAGATCACCGCCATCCGTGTTCGAGGTGTTAAATAGCGCTGCAGAACCGCGACCGGATCCTGACTCAGCATCAAAGGGCATTCGATCAGCTCAACACCAAACCGCTGGCTCAAGATCCCTATAATCTCTAGGACTCCAGGATGTTCAGCGTCTGACACTAGAATCTGATCCCCCGCTTGCCAATCCAGTCCCCACAGCGGAATATTCATCCCTGTCGTTGTGCTCTCGTTCAGCATGATCCGATCAGGAGTTGTCTGAACCGTGGCTGCTAGGGCTGAGCGTAGATCCTGAATGTGATCTTGAATCCAGTGGCTGACCTTAGTTGAAAAAGGCCCGTGAGTTTGTTCAAATTGATAGGCTGTCGTGATTGCGGTAGCGGCAACTTGAGGCAGTGGCCCCTGACCGCCGTAATTGAGATAGATCTTGTTCGCCAACGCGGGAAACTGCTGACGATGAGCGGCTAAACTCTGAGCATCCACAATCCAAAGTCCTCAATCCAAAGTCCTCAATCCAAAGCCCACAATCAAAAGCCTACAATCAAAAGTCCTCGTAACCACCATCACCTGCTCCCCCTTGCTGATCTTGGCGAGATCCCAGCAAATCCAACCGATCGACCTTGATGATGGGCCGTTGCCGATCCTCACCTGTGTTGCGATCCTTCCACCGGTCGAGCTTGAGTGTTCCCGTGATCCCAATCTGTTTCCCTTTGTGAACATACTTGCCAGCGATCTCCGCAGTCCGCCCCCAAATCTCTAGATCAAACCAATCCGGTTCATCACTGCTACTGCGCCGCCGATCGACTGCAATCGAAACCTTGCAGACCACATTGCCCGACTCAAAGAATCGAACCTCTGGATCCTGACCAGCCCGTCCCACCAGCGTCACCACATTCAGACTCATAACACCCCCATCTCGTTTATCAGTGATTGCTCAATTAATCAACGCAACTCATGCACCGATCATGTGCCGACTCTGATCATGCCACAGG
>CAZONZ010000474.1:0-3223 GCA_964581005.1 uncultured bacterium | reverse complement strand
AGTGAGGGTAGCGGCGTGCAAGAACAAGGCTCTGTGATCCACTGATTCCTGACCATTCGATCGAATTTCCTGACTGTTCAAGTTATTTTCTTGGCTATTCCAGTATGGTTCTCGGATCGTCCAGCCTCGATCCTGGCGATTCCACCTCAGATCTCTGCCCTTCGAGCTCAACACTCGGATTTTTTCAGCTTTTTTGCTTCAAGAGTTCAGATCCGAACCTGACACCCTGAGAACAGATCAGAAACTATCGAGAAAATAGCTCGGATCTTCAAGAAAAGGGCTCGACACTTGGAGGAAATAGCTCGGAGCCTCAAGAAAAAAGCTCGATACTTGAAGAAAATGGATCGGGATCCTGTGCTCAGAGGCTGGCTGATGGATCTTGAAGCTGGAGGGGTGGGGTTCTGGGGGAAGGTGATCAAGAGATCGGGTGGATACGTCGCATTCCATACGATTCAATCGGCCTTGGCAGCGGGGACTACCATTTGTAGAACGACTTGTCAAGATCCTGCAACCTGCTGATAGGCATTTCCAGATCGAGGTCTCTTCCCTGCTCTCCCTATCGAGGAATATGGGGATCCAAGGCTGAGATCGGCATCCCTAAAGACCAATCTGAACGGATTCGTATTACGATCACAGCAACGTTTGCTCAACTCTCCTCACTAGCAAAGGGTGAAGGTTATGCAAGAATCCACTCCTTCCGTAAAATTTGGGACTGATGGTTGGCGGGCTGTGATCGCTGATCAGTTTACCTTTGCTCAGGTTGCACGGGTGGCTCAAGCAAGTGCGCGGATCCTGGCTCGTGCCTATCCCGGCGAAGGGATCATCATTGGATACGACAACCGTTTTCTCTCGGAGACCTTTGCCCGACATGCTGCCGAAGCTGTAGCAGCCTTATCGATCCCAGTCAAACTCTCCACCACCTCAGCCCCTACCCCTGCGTTCAGTTGGGCCGCAAACTCTCAAGAAGCCCACGGAGCCCTCGTGATCACGGCAAGTCATAATCCGCCTGAGTACTCCGGGATCAAAGTCAAAGGGGGGTTCGGCGGATCGATTCCAGCAGAGATCACGCGCACCATAGAAACGGAATTGAGTGAAGGCTACTTTATCAATCCAGCTAAATTGAATACATCTGAAGCTGAAACCTTACAGTCATGGATCACTCAGTTTGATCCCTGGCCAGACTATTGCCAACAACTCAGCCAACGAGTCGATCTGGAAATATTGCGGCGATCTCCAGCAAAAGTTTGGATTGATGCCATGCACGGATCGGCAGCAGGTGGCATGAAACGCTTACTGGGAGAGGCTGTTCAGGAAGTGCGAGGCTACCGGGATCCCTTATTTGGTGGAATGTCCCCTGAACCTTTACCGCCCCAACTGGCAGCCACCATGCAGATGATTAAAGAGGATCCGGCTCCTTTGAAAGTAGCCCTTGTGTTTGATGGCGATGGGGATCGAATTGCAGCGATCGATGGACAAGGAACTTTTCTGAGTCCTCAAATTCTGATCCCGATTTTGATCGAACATCTAGCAAAACGGCGGGGCTTGCAGGGAGAAATTGTCAAAACTCTGAGTGGATCCCAACTCTTTGCCAAAGTTGCTGATCTCTATCATTTACCAATCACGGAAACTCCGATCGGGTTTAAATATATTGCTGAGCGAATGTTGACGACAGATGTATTGCTAGGCGGGGAAGAATCGGGTGGGATCGGCTACCTTGGCCATATGCCTGAGCGAGATGCGATGCTGTCTGCTTTGTATTTATTAGAAGCTATGGCCCAGACTGGATTAGATCTCAGCGATCTTTATAAACAGCTTCAAGAGCAAACCCAGTATGTTTCAACTTATTTGCGCCGAGATCTGCATCTTGGGGATCCTGTTCGCCAAACGATGTTGCTGAATCAATTAAAGGATGATCCGCCTCAACAGATTTTGGATAAAGCAATTACTGCACATTTTGATCACGATGGTCACAAGTTTGTGCTGGAGGATGACAGTTGGTTGATGATCCGGGGAAGTGGTACAGAACCTGTGTTGCGCTTGTATTGTGAGGCCAGCGATCGTGATCGGGTGAATGCGTTGTTGGATTGGGCTGAGGTCTGGGCGGATCAGGATCTAGGACTGAAACAGGCGCGTGTATAGGCTCTGATGGGCTTGGCAATCTCGCTCTTGCAAGGGGGCAAAACTGCTGAAGTTGAGAGGTGGACAAGGTGTCCAGTCGATCCCAGGATCTTCCGCCTGACTAGGATCGAGATCCAAATTGAAATGATCCTTCGCTTGAGCTTGCTGGAGTTGTGTGTAGATCGGGTCACTGATCTGGCGAATGGGAGCGTAGAGTTGGGTTAGGATCTGCTGTCCTTGGGTATGCCCCAGGGGAACTAGCCGCACAGCAGCGGAAACCAAACTCGTTAAACTACTGAGCAAATAAGCTTGCACGGTTTGCTGATCCCCTACACCCACCTGAGCACAGATCCAGCCGTAGACGATGCAATGATGAACTCCTGATCGAAATGGAGCTGCTCCGGATGGGTTCGATTCTGTTGGTCCTGTTATTGGATCTGGACACCTTAAGCCCCAAGTTTTTTGCGCGAGTTGCTGGAGTCTCTTACCCAGATCGAGGCTTGCTTGTCGGGGTTCAATTGCCCAACGGATTGCATTTAACCGATCCTGGAGCATCCAGAATCCTACAACATCTTGGTTGATCCCGCACTGATAGGCCCAGAGACACGCTTTTCCTTCCAACGGCGCAAGACTCAGCTCTAGCACCCCGATCAGGTACTCCAACACAGCCTCAGCTGAACGGATCCGGCCCGATTGGATCGCTGTTTCTAGTCCCCACGAGTGAGAGTAACCGCCGATCGGAAGGGCTGAGTCTGACAATTGCAACAGAAATAACAAGGGATCGATTGGATTCACGCTAAGGGCAGGATTCGCTAGCCTGGGTGGTGGTTTCCATCAAATCTAATGGATCCCACATAATTTTCCAAGATCTAGAGTGCTTGGGGCTCACCCTCGGTCTAACGTTTCAAGATCTGATTAGCCTCTAGTTTCTGTCTCCTTATATTTGGAGCCTGACCATTCAAGATCTTCTTCTAGATCAATTTCCGATCAACTCCCTTAATCATGTCTCCAAGTCGGCTCTGCCTATTCTTGTCATCAGCCTATACTTGGGTAAACTACCCGACGCTCATCGCTAAGCGATAGAGCGCGGGCTTTCAGCAGCCCT
>CAZONZ010000473.1:0-3234 GCA_964581005.1 uncultured bacterium | reverse complement strand
CAGAGTAGACGTCATGGTATCCTCCCTAAGCAGCAGCAGATCGAAGTAAGCTATCGATCACCTGATTAAACTCCTCCTCGATCTTAAATACAGAGGTAAACTCGGCAAAAGCCCAATGACCGAAACTCCCTAAGTTGTTCACCCCTGGGATCCAATAGTTGCGCATGGTATTGGCCTTCTCCTTGGCATCCTCCCGCCGGAACCCCTTGATCTCTACATTTGATCTGGAGTCTTATGCCTTAAATCCCCTTGAACGCTTGTTAGGGATCTTGGTCTACCTGGCTTGCGAAGGATGATCCTGCTCATCTTGATCCATACGCCCACTCTGCCGATCGGTTGCTAGGATTAGGTGGATCGCGTAAGCACCTCAGCTCGACTGGATAACACCTGTATGTAGTGTGTATGTAGTGTGATCCTGGAAAAATGCTTATGCTTCAACACTGCTGGGGGATCTAGAGAGTCCTTGGCGATCGAGCCAACATTAGCTGCGAACGTTGACGGGCTTACTAAATTTTGCTAGTATCACTCCGTTGTCTTCACCAAAAACAGTGAGTCTTTTCCTGAGCGTTTACTTGCTTCTGGTAAGGCTTTTTATTTCTGGTGATTGATCGAGGCGTTGCTCAGTGCCCCTATTCATCACTCAACAGGCTTCCTTATGCACATGGATCCATCCCTGATCAGCTCTATCAAGCGCGTGATCCCCATGTTGAATGTGGCGAATCTGCAGCGTAGCTTGGACTTTTACAGGCAAGCGGTTGGATTTGAGCCTGATGTCGCTCCTGATATCATTGAGCAGTGGAAGTGGGCCAGTATCCAGGCAGGCGGAGCTCAGTTGATGGTGTGTGAGGCTGGCGGTCCCCCCCAACCTGAGCCAGGATCAGATTCAGATCCCACACATCCCAGGTGGCCTACGATCTTCTACTTCTACGCTGAGAACGTTGAGGCTCTCTACCAGCATGTCAAGGGGCTTGGCTACGAAGTCACACCGCTAGAGATCAAGGACTATCAAATGAAGGAGTTTAGCCTCCGCGATCCGGATGGCCATTTGCTTTCGTTTGGTCAAGAGGTTGCATAATCGATCGGTGAGTCTGTGTTTCCCACCCGGAGCTCCCTTAGCCTGACCCAAGCTCGGTTATGATCAGCCCTTGCGCATGATTCTTCTGCCCTAGTCACACAGGAGTCATACTCATGAATTACCTATATACCCCCGAAGAGGCAATCCAACTCCGTCAGCGCTACGTCAACGATTACGCGATCCCAGCCGTTGCCCTCTGCTTTTCCCAATATCCACAGCTCCAGTCCGCCACCATGCTCATCGGCCAATACTGCTGTGATGAAGCGATCGATGCGGTCCACTGCCACTTCATTTTCTCCGTCCTGGAAACCCCCGATCTCGCTGCTGCCTTTGAGGTTGAAGAAGGTCTGGATCCGGTCAATCTGCCCGAACTGCCAGCTCACTACGATATCATCGACTGCATTTGGGAAAATGGTCAGTGGCAGGAAGGCGAATACCTGGAATGGGATAGTAATGCTAATGCGATCCCAGCCTTTGCAGGGTTCTGCCGCGAAGATTGTGATCAGCAGATGACCTTGGCGGATGTCTACATTCCCTATGCGATCCTGCGTCGGGACGGGGATGAGATTGCCGTTGAGGTTGTGGGGCACTTGCTACGCCCCTGGTTGGATGGGATCGAGCCCATGGCCTGGGATGGCGAGAAATGGGATGATATCGAAATGGATCAGCGAGCCTATGCCTGATGGTGAGTGAATCGGGGTGGGTCAGTTGACAGAGTGAGGCCACTGGGTTGGGCAAGGATGGAGCAACATTGGGATGATCGATCCTGTTCGACTCAACCGTTTGCTCACCACCCACTTTTGTGGGCGGCATCTGATCCAATTCCCCACCATCGACTCTACCAATCGAGTCCTATTTGAGTGGCTGCGAGCAAGAAGCTTCGATCAAAGGGTTCCCCTACCCGAAGGAACGATCCTAGTCGCCACACGTCAGGAAGCAGGCAGAGGTCAACGAGGTCGATCCTGGAGCTCCCCTGCAGGAGGCTTATATCTCTCGCTGGCCCTCTTGCCCCAGGGATCGGTGATGCAGCTACTCGATCTAACCCTTGCCCTGGTCTGGGGAGTGGTGATCCAGTTTCGGTCCCACTGTGATCTCGATCTGCGGATCAAGTGGCCCAACGACATCGTGACAGCCCATCCCGCGATGACTGAATCTACCCAGCCGTGTTTCCAAAAACTGGCAGGGATCCTCCTCCAGTCCCGCGCACTGGCCCCGGATCGGCAAGGTGTTGTCGTGGGGTTTGGGATGAATGTGAATAACCCTGTACCTGCAGATGGCATCTCCCTGGCTCAACTAACCGGAGCTCCTTGGGATCTCACTAAGGTAGCCGCGCATGTTCTAGCGGGCTTAGAAATGGGGTACTTAACCTGGCAGGATTCCGGCTTGAGTGCAATTCAGTCTGACTACGAAAACCTTATGATCCATCATCAGGCCAAGGTGGTTCTGCGAGGGGGAGAGCCTGCCACGGTATTGGGCGTTGCCGGATCAGGAGCTTTGCGGGTACAAACACAAGCAGGTCTTGATCTGATCCAACCGGAGGATGTGCAGCTGGGTTATGGTACCCACCGATTGCCGACGCAACGAGGAGCAGCAGAGTGAAATCCTTCCCCTGGCTTAATCCGATCGTCGCCCTGATCACAAACCTGTTAAGTGGGTTGGCTAGAGGGCGGCGTTTGCGGGCATGGATCGGGGTGAGTTTTTGGCTGGGGTTATTGCTCCCCTTAGCCTTAACGGTTCAAGCTCAAGATCCGGCTTTGCCTCTGCCTCCTAGCGTTCCTCCCTCGATTGATACCTCTGATCTGGTTCCAGCGTTGGGGACCAGTGAGCCTGCCATTCCGGGCCAGCCGCAACCCCCCGTGGATCAGCCTGAATGGGTCAACCCACTGCAAGACAGTCTTGAGGATCTGCCAACCGCAACCCAGCCGACTCAGCCTTCAGTTGAAACCCTTGATACCTCGGTAGGCCGGGAGATCATTATTGAGCAAACAGGCGTGATCCAGCGCGAAACCGGGATCACGATCGAGCCCGAAGAAGGGATCTTGTCCGAGGAAGAGATCCCAGTTGTATTTTTGGAGCGATCCACCGGCAAGCGAATTCGAGTGATCCCAGGCGTAGGGTTGGAGATCTACGATCCTTCGGCTCAGCCCCCACCCGCCCCC
>CAZONZ010000472.1:0-3244 GCA_964581005.1 uncultured bacterium | reverse complement strand
GCCGACGTCTGTCGCAAAGAATTCGAGGGCGAGATAGATCCCCGCCGTCACGCCCCTCTCCTGCCCACCTACCGGATCGAAACGAACCATGAACTCCCCCGCTTGATCCCGTTAGTCGGTCAACTCCCACTCAGCAAAACCGATCTACAATCTGTTCCTGTTCTGGAAGAAGAAGGCCCTTTTCGGATGGTTCGGTTCCGGGGCGAAGGAGCCTGGATCGCTTTACCCGGCTGGCAGGTACTTCTGAACGCTGAAGATCCTCTCGCCTTCCTTTGCCCCAATGAGCTTGTAGCGACTCTCCAGGTTCCAGGATCAACACCGTTGAATGATCCCGATGAACTCGTCTTGGTGATCGTGGATCGAGCCGAGCGAACCTGGCAAGCTGATGCTTACTCCTTGATGGAACAGGATGACCAAGTACAGATCACCTGGTTTGAAGATCCTCCTGATCAGCCTTTACTGGGACGAGTATTGATGGTTGTGCGCCCACCCCGCATCTTTGACGAAGAAGCCACTAAGGATCTCTGGCATATCGAAGACTAAACCGCTGGCAAGTGTCGCTCATCCGATAGCCTCAACCTTACCCCTCTGCCTCACGCTCAGGATTTTCAGCATGATCCTTGAGCTCCGGCATCATCCGATCCAGAACATTCAGCAGCAGCAAGACGATCCCAAGACTCCCGATCCAGATCAACCACAACCCGTTAGCTTGCATGAGGGGCCGATCTAACATGATCCCACCAACAAACGGGCCAAGCGCAAACCCACCTGCCCAGCAGAGTGCATGGACCGAAAGATAGATCCCCCGTAGATCTGACGAAGCCAAATCGACCACTAGAGATGTTGCTGACGGGTTGTAGATCACAATCGCCAGTGAGAACCAGCTCAACCCCAACAGCGAGATCACAATCAGTCCCCCCTGCCAGCTTTGGGAGATCAATCCCATGATCCCAATCAAGACAAACCCAATTCCCCAAGAGCCTGCCACATAGCGAAGAGCCTGGATCTGACCAATGTGATTGAGCCAGTGAGCAACCGGCAATTGAATCAGCGCGATCCCGATCCCATGCAAGGCAAACAAAATACTGATGATCGGAGCCGGAAAATGCAGAAACTGAGAAAAGAATAACGGCAAGCTACTACTAATCTGGGATACATACGTCGTGAACAAAATATTCGGCACAATAAAGATCAATAAAGCTCGATCTGTAAGAGCAGCCCGCCACCCAGAAATGATCCCCTGACTGACAAAATTAGCTGGACGAGTTTCTGAAACCAAAACAACCACAACTCCAGCAAAGATCAAAAACGTGACCGCATCGATCACGAAAAGCAAACGATAGGCCGCCGTAGTTGCAATCAACACCCCAGCTAAAGCAACCCCGATACTTAACCCTAAATTGTCCCCCAATCGAGTTAACCCAAAGGCTTGATTCCGTTGTTGGCGAGTAGTTAGATCCGCGATCATCGTCTCAGCTGCAGGCCAGTAAAATCCTTGCCCTAAGCCATTAATGAGATTAGCCACAACGAAAAGCAAGTAAGTTGTTGATCCTGCCAACATCAGTGATCCAAGAGCCGAAACCACCAACGAAAACAGCAACGTGGGCTTGCGACCCCAGATCGTATCCGCCAGAGATCCGCCTGCGATCCGGCCTATAACCCCTGAGACAGCCATTGCCCCCAAGCCCAAGCCTACTTCCGTTGCCGAAAAGCCAACTTGCTCCACAAAAAAGATCGGTATGTAAAACAGGGTAAAGCCCGTCCCAACTTGAGACAGGAGACGCCCCAGAAACAGGAGCCAGACCTGGAGACTGAGTTCAGGAAGCCAATCGGGTTTGCGCACAAGGATCTCAAGGTAATGAAAGGACTCAGAAACGAGGATACAGCAAGGCAGGCCCGTCTCCTGGATTCAGGATCAGAGAATCAGGATGAGAGATTCTGGATGGAGATCATCATTACGTCCAAACACTAGCGAGCCTAATGCAACCGAGCTAGCTTATAGCAACTACACGTTAAATCAACTAGATTGCATACTTAAAGGTCCAGAAACGGGCAAGATCTTGAGTGGTTAAGAACCCCAGCTGCAGCAAGATCATGTCAAGGGGACCACAATGTTTTCGCTTAAACTTCAAGGCTAACGCTAACTGATCAGGTTGGATCAGACCGTGCTGCTGGGTGTAATGACACAACAACCGATCCGACGGAGAAAGAGACGGATCATCGAACACAACCATGGTGAGGGTGAGGAGAAGAGAACGGCATCCTCAGAGTAAAACCAAGTTCCCGATCAACTGAAGAGGACTCCAAGAATCTCAGACTGCGCTTTGAAGCAATGTTACTACACCGATCGATCGGCCTGATCGATGATCCAGTCACATCTGTCACGAAAATTACTCTTTAGATCCAGGCCCACCTCGCTTGCACCTTCTAACTCATAGTCATTACGATTATGGATGGGACGATCATGATGTATCACTCAGGATAGAGAGCGTGATGAGCATTGCTACCCTTTTGCCAGAGTCAGCCCCACCTTCCCCCCAAGCCCCAGCCCACCCACAGGGTCTTCGATCGTTAGGAGATCCCAATGCTGCTGTTCGGATTGTCGGCATCGGGGGCAGCCTTAGATCCAACTCTTATACCTACCAGGCTCTCCAACAGGCTGCTGAGGATGTTGTAGACCAAGGAGCCTTCGTTCAGATCTTAGACTTACGTTATCTGCGGCTGCCTTTTTGCAATGGATCGGATCACTACCCTGAGTTTCCGGATGTTGAGGTGCTGTGTCAAACAGTGAAACAAGCGCATGGATTGATTCTCGCAAGTCCTGAGTATCATGGCGGCGTCAGTGGGGTGATCAAAAACGCCCTGGATCTGATGGGGTTTGACGAACTAGAGGACAAAGTGGCAGGGGTGATCAGTGTTTTAGGGGGTCAAAACAATAGCAATGCTCTCAATGATCTACGGTTGATTCTACGTTGGGTTCATGCCTGGGTGATTCCAGAACAGATTGCGATAGGACGAGCTTGGCAAGCATTTGATCAAGAAGGCCGGATCCAGGATGAAAAACTACGGCAACGCTTCCGCCACTTTGCGCAGAGTCTTGTTAAAACGACACACCCTCAAGGTAATTGGTGATACAGATCCACGATCCGAGCTTGGACTTCCGCTGGAGTCAGATTGTCAGTCTTAATCTCGATCGCATCGGGAGCCGGACGCAAGGGGGCAATGGCCCGCTCACTGTCATAGC
>CAZONZ010000471.1:0-3251 GCA_964581005.1 uncultured bacterium | reverse complement strand
TGTTCGAGTTGAGCCACAATCTCAGCATGTTTCTGGCGAGTGATCGGGTACAACCACACCAACACTAAGCCAACGATCAGAGCTAAAGCAGGGAGTGGACCCATCGCAATCCGGATGGCCCAGAGTGCAGACTCAGGTTGGATCGGTGGCAATTGACCGGGTATGGAGGAGCGAAATCCAGCGATCTGCAAGACCTGGCCCACTCCAAATAAGCCCAAGGCCAACCCCATCTTTTGGATCAAAACCATGAACGCATAAAAGACCCCTTCGCGTCGTTGACCACTCTCTAACTCATCAACCTCAATGACATCCGGGAGCATGGCCCAAGGGATCAGATAAGCCGTAGATACCCCGATCCCTGCGATCACACCTAACCCTAGCAACAACCCTGTTTGACCGGGTTGCAGCATGGTTAACCCGATCTGAGCGATCAACCAACAACCACCGCCCATCAAGTACACAGCTTGTTTGCCAATCCGATTACTGATCTCATTCCAAACAAACAACATAGATAGGGCTGTTCCTTGCACCGCCAAGATCGTCCAGGCCACCCATGAGTTATCCAGACCCATCCAAAACTGGATATAAAGTGGCACAATACTGGCGGTAAACTGGACGGCGAGCCAAGAGCAAAGATAGATCCCGATCACAAATAAATAGGGGCGATTCTTCAACACCAACCGCACTTGATCGGGTAGAGGTAGATCGTCAGCGGTCTGAGCTTGATAGCGTTCCTCGGTTCCCCAGAAACACCAAAATAGAGGCAAGACCGCCAGCGCGGACCAAATGGCTCCAGCCACAAGATAGCCCACCCCAGGGTCTTCAAAGCGTCCCACGATCAAAGGATGGATAACGCCTGAGGCCAAACTGCCCCCGATCGAAAACGCAAAGCGAAATTTTGTGAGCCGAGTCCGCTCATCATAGTCTTGGGTCAGCTCTGGAGTGAGAGCCGTGTAGGGCAAATTCACGGCAGTGTAGAAGGTATTAAACAGAATTGCGATCAGGATATAATACCCAACTAAGGTCCATACCTGCCCTGGGAACGGAACCCACCATTGCGCAAAGAATGTCAACCCAAACGGGATCGCCCCGAACAGGATCCAGGGGCGGCGGCGACCCCAACGGGTCTGAGTTCGATCACTGAGGACACCAACAATCGGATCATTCACGGCATCCCAGATCTTGCTGACCGCGAGAATACTGCCCGCAATCCCAGCTTCTAGCCCCGCTACTGTTGTGAAAAACGGTAGGAGAAAAAAGACCAGCAGGTTAGCCGTGATCGCAGGCCCTAGATCCCCAGCACCATAGGCCAGTTTGGTGGATAGACTTAAGCGTTCGTGTTGCATGAGTTGGGTGAAAGATAGATGGGATAACGCGGAATACGTTTCAGGCTGATCCAATCGAGATCAAAGCCTGTGCTAGGTATATCCTCCATTGAGTATTTTGGGCATTAGTGGTAGAACTGTTGAGGCGGAGATTAGGGAACCCAAGCCGAAGTCACCCTAACTCATCTGACACTATTCGCTACCCCCCTTCCTCAAATCCGTTCCACTTCCCTAGAGTTTGATCCAGTAAAGATCATCCTTTTCGAGGTTATGCTCTCAGGGGTGTGATGAGGTTAGGTTCGTAACCAGAGTTTTTTCTGGCTAGTTTGCCGTGAGTCTAAGGATCTCATGACCAGCGGATGATCTGAAACAATGATCTTGAGTTTGATGAGTCTGGGTTAACCAATCCAGAGGATTTTTTCGGTGTGCGTTAAGATTCAGATCACCTTAGCCGTGCCCAACGAATCTAATCAAAAATAGGTTGAATTTTTTAGGCAAAACTGTTATATTCCATGCGGATCTGCATTGCTCCATAAGGCAGGAGGTAGACATTGGTTAGACGACGCAAGCGCAAGAGTCGCCGCAGACTAGAAGGACGCAAGATCCTGGAGCATGTTCCTCAATTCAGCCTCGAAAGCGGGGAGGAAAGGTCAGTCACAGCTGCTCGCAAGTATATCAAAGACGTAGGAATCTCTCCTCCTGCTTTGATCTTGGTTCGCCGTAATGAACATACGGTTGATCGATTTTTCTGGGCTGAGAAAGGCTTATTTGGGGCTCAATATGTTGAGGAAAATCATTTTCTCTTCCCCAGCTTAAGAGCTGTGATCGAGTCTGTGGAAAGCGAAAAAGCACCTAAAGCTGTTGCTGCATCTGCTCGCTAATCCATAGATCCCATTGTGATCCTATTGGAATCGGTTTCTTGAGCAACTCAGTGGGTCTCTTGTCAGATCCACTGAGCTACTTTTATCAGGTGATTCTTTTATGAAGTCAGCACCCCCGGCTGAAGCACGGGGGCTTCATGCCTCCCGCTTCAGGTAGCTGACCAGCCTTAGTCCTTCGAGGACTCCGTTTTCTAAGTCATGACACCTTTGGGTGCTTTCCAGCCCATCGCTCTGTCGCCAACTATTAAACAGCCTTAGTAGGGGTAAAGCAGTGTGGTTGGCCCAACAAGCTTAGAAAACATTGGCGAGGAACACATTACACATCTGTAGAGGAGACGCAACCATGTCTAACTACGCCCTGGTCATTGATACCCAGAAAAAGCCGTTAAATCCCTGCAGCCCAGGAATGGCCCGTTCTCTGCTGAAAGCGGGGAAAGCAGCGGTCTTTAGACGGTATCCCTTTACCATCATTCTCAAGAAGGCCGTTACCGATACTCCCAAGCCTTGCCAGCTCAAGTTGGACCCTGGTTCAAAAACCACTGGAATTGCCATCTTGCGAGGGAATCAGGTTGTTTGGGGGGCCGAACTCACCCATCGGGGGCAACAAATCAAAAACGATTTGCACTCTCGGCGAGCCATCCGTCGCAGCCGTAGGAATCGTAAGACCCGTTATCGCCCTGCTCGGTTTCAAAACCGCACCCGTGCTAAGGGATGGCTACCTCCGTCTCTGGAGCATCGGGTTACGACCCCCTTGACCTGGGTTAAGCGACTCACCCGGTTTTGTTCTATGGGCTCTATCGCTCAGGAATTAGTCAAGTTTGACACCCAAGGGATGGAAAATCCTGAACTCTCAGGGACCGAGTACCAACAGGGTACCCTCTACCAATACGAGATTCGGCAATACCTGTTGGAGAAATGGAATCGTACCTGTGCCTACTGTGGTGCGACAGATACCCCCCTGGAGGTCGAACATATCGTTGCCAAATCCAAGGGTGGTTCCAATCGGGTTAGCAACTTAACCATCGCCTGTGTGCCCTGTAATCAG
>CAZONZ010000470.1:0-3252 GCA_964581005.1 uncultured bacterium | reverse complement strand
CTGTTTACGTTCGAGTGTTTAACCTCGACTTTGACAGGAACGTCTCGCACTCATGATCGTATGCTAGCGTGGATCAGATAAAGTCGCCCTAGAAGGTCGAGGCTTTAGACCCAGTTCTTCGGTAAAATCAGACCAGGATACCCAAACACTGGGATCTTCGATGCTTCTGCAGCTTAAGAGGTTAAGCCCAATGCATATTCTAAATCCGAACGAGAACTACACATTTCGCAAGTATTTTGAGCTTTCTTTTCTGGATGAGGACATTCTCAAAGATCTTGGCTATACCCTGCAACGAACCCGTCTGCCCTTGATCCAGGCTGAGGGTGATTATCATTTGCTTAGTCTCAAAGATCAATTAGAAGAAACCTTAACCTTTACAGCCTTAAGTAGTGAGTCTGCTCGCCAACAAACCTTGATCGCTCCCATTTTGATTACACTCTGTCGCTACACTGGTGCCAAGCTCAAAATTGAATACCCTATCCAAGTCAACAATCTCCTCAAGGGTGAACTAGATTACCTGATCGAAACCCAAACTCATGTTCTAGTGGTTGAGGCAAAACAAGCCGATCTGGCACGTGGGTTCACACAGTTAGCCGTTGAATTGATCGCCTTGAGCGAATGGTTAGAGTCAACACCGGATAGGATCTTTGGATCTGTAACAACCGGAGATATTTGGCGATTTGGCCTGATCCAACCTGCTGCCAAGATCATTACCCAAGACATCACTCTCTGGAAGATCCCTGAAGATCTAGAACCACTCTTTGCAACCCTAGTCTGGATTTTACAAGCATCCTGAATAAATCAAGAACTCTACCCCTTCAGCAGGATAGAGTCAACTTGGAGGATCGAGGAAAATCTGCAGATTCGCTCAAACTATCGTCATGATCCAAGAGCTGAATCGTGATCGATCGTTAGCAGAAGCTCCTGAAATCATAAAGATCAAGCGTGAGCGTGGCTTCGGGATCGCAGACCTTGCAAAGGTAGCAACTCCTCCAAAGAGGCCAGCAATTTCACTTCCAGCACCTCGATCTCATCATGAGAATTTAAGACAAAGATCCACTCTACTTGTACGCCAAAGAAGGCATTTTCTGCACGTCCCTGAATGCGGATTCGGACGTAGCCATGGGGCAGATCTTCTTTCCAGCCAGATGCAGGTAAAGCTCGCATTCCCTCCGCTTCATCTTCCAGATAGCCCTGGATCGCGGCTTGCCCAACAACGGCTGACTCAAAGGGGGGAATCAATTGGCCATCTGGAGCAAACAGAGACGCTGTGATTGAGAACTGATTTCGGCTAAAGGATGTGAAGTATTCATCCAGAACGGGACTATCGAGATCAGCGATCAGGGTTGAAGTAGGACGAGACAAAACACCTGCAGCTGGCATAGTGAACCTCAGAGAAAATAGATCGATTTCATCAACGACGGCGTTCACCCAGATTCTGTTGGCTGAATTTTCGGTCGATTAGCCTGAATAGGATCCAACCTACGGGTGAACGCCAGCTCAAGTTAGGCGTAAACGCGCAGAACATCAACGCCCATATCGATCACAACTTTGCGTAGCAGGGTGATTTGCTGACCGAAATCGAGATCCTTGATTTGCTCCAGCACCTGATTAGCTGCAGCAGACAGTTGATAGCCTTCGGGAACGGGAACGATGGTGGACCCCATTGCTTCAGCCAGCAGGTACCAGAAGCCCAGCTTGGTGTTGGGGCTGAATACACCGTAGGAACGAGTGATCGCAGTGTTACGACGCTCAACCAGATCACGCATAGCTTGCAGCTGCTGAGTGTAGGTCATGGCCTTGAACTGGTTCAACAACCCTTCCACCAGAGTCAGACGAGCTGCGCCAGGAGCTGCAGGGGTGATCGACTTGCCCAGTTCAGTATAGATAACCCAGAGCAGACCCAGTTGATCATCGGTGCTCAGGGCGGTGAAGGCAGACAGAGTTGCAGGCACAACTTCGGAAACAGCAGGAGTGTAGGTAACAGTGACGCGATCGGTGGTGTAAGTCATGGTGGTAGCCTTAGGTGATTGAGTACTTTTCTCTATTCGCACTGTAAACCAGATTGATAAGTTTTGTAAAGGGGAATTGGTAATTTTTGTAAAATTCCTTCCCAATAGCGCACCGATCGGCTAGAGAACTAGCTTTCTGCAGTGGATGTGACAGATCGGCTCGATCGGAGTCCGTCGATCCTGTTGCTCTTGTCGCGGTTTGGCTCAAACTCCTGCCAGAGACTTGCTCCAGCCTGATCGGGATCGCACTCAGTCTCGATTCAGCTTGAGTGTTTCCGGAACATGGAGGCTTAAGCTGATCCCTCTGGCGAGCATGAAGGTTGTCATCGCTAACCACAGGAGCTGAGGATCCTGCCTCAGGCTTGCAAGCAGGGCGATCGGGGCAAAACCTAGAAGTGCAGACCAGAGACTTGCTTGTCGCAGGATTCGGCCATACGTCAACCCGAAGAAGTACCCATCCAAGGCAAACGCAATCGATCCACATCCCAATACCGGAATCAGCCAACCTACAAGCTGGCCGATCTGGTCAAGGACTTCCTGTTGATCCGTTAACAATCCAAAAAGTGAATCTGGCCACACCACAAACCCGATCGCAAACACAAGTCCTGTACAAAGACTGGATCCTCCCGACACCCACAACAAGGCTTTGAGTTGACCTGATGATTTAGCCCCTACAGCGATCCCCGCCAAACTTTCGGTCGCAAAGGCAAATCCATCGATCAAAAAAGCCGCCAGCGAGAGGATCTGTAACAATACAGCATTGGCAGCCAGGATCGTTGTCCCCATCCCAGCCCCAAGATTGGTAAAGATCGAGAAGGCTGTCACCAACGCAAAGGTCCGGATCAAAATGTCTCGATTCAACGAAAAAATGGCTCGGACTGCTGTCAGCTCTGGGATCTTGCGGATTAATGCTCGAATAGAACTGCGAGAAAACACGGGATAGATCAAACTCACTGCCGTGATCACCATGATCCATTCACTACCTGCCGTGGCCCAACCTGCCCCAGCACTGCCCCAACCTAACCGAACAATCCAGATATAGTTAAGGATCACATTTGTCCCATTACCGATCATAGACAGGAGTAAAACCGCCCGCCCTTGTTCCCGCCCCAACAACGACCCTAAGCAAACTAAATTCAACAGATATGCAGGTGCCCCCCAGATCCGAGCATTGAAATACTCTCGCCCAGCCAACTTGATCGAATCCTCTCCCTGCAACAGAGCAAATCCGATCTCTCGC
>CAZONZ010000469.1:0-3261 GCA_964581005.1 uncultured bacterium | reverse complement strand
GGGTGGGGGCAAGGGCTGTGGAAGGCTGGGATCGACGGGCCAGTCGGCTGGAGCTGGATCGGGTGGATCGGGCTGTCATCTTGCCGGGGGTTGGGCTGGTGGGGCGGCGAGGGGACGTGGGTTGGGGTAAGGCCATCAGGGGGTACCTCCGTGCATGGGCTCAGATCGGGCTGCAATCCGAAGTTTGGCGGATCGTGCCCGTGGATTGATTGCTAACTCCTGGGGTTGGGCTTGGATAGGTTTACGAGTGATCACCTGCAAACGGGGATCCTGGCGAAAATGATGTTTCACCAACCGATCTTCTAAACTATGGAAACTGATCACCGCGATCCGTCCCTCCGGCTTCAGCCAATCGGGAGCTCGCTGCAGCCAAGTTTCCAAAACCTGTAATTCTTGATTGACCCAGATCCGCAACGCTTGAAATACACGAGTCGCTGGATCGATTCGTCCGCGTCGGGCTGCGGGAGGCACAGCCGATCGGATGGCCTCAGCTAATTCTAGAGTGCGGGTAAACGGGCGACGCCGGACAATGTGACGAGCGATCCGACGGGAGTAGCGTTCTTCCCCGTACTGGAAAAAATGATCCGCCAGCTCCGTTTCATCGGCATGATTGACCAGATCCGCTGCCGTCGGGCCTGCGCTAGTGGGATCCATGCGCATATCAAGCGGTCCATCGTGGCGAAAGCTAAAGCCTCGTTCCGGTTGATCCAGCTGAGGGGAACTGACTCCTAGATCGGCCAGAATGCCGTCAAACGGTTGGGGGATGTCCTGATCGTCGCGGTAGCTGTGCTGATCGAGTTGGAAGTCGGCGAAGTTGAGGTGGTGGAGATGGATCTGAGGGGCAGGGGAAGAATCAGAGGGTAGAGCTTGGATGAAGGTTTCGAGGTGGGATCGGGCTGCGGCGAGGGCATTGGGATCGTGATCGAGACCGACCAAGATAGAAGCTCCAGCTTGAAGTAAGGCAGCAGCATGGCCACCGCCCCCAACAGTGGCGTCCAAATAGGATCCACCAGGGTTCACGTTGAGTCCTGTCACTAACTCCTCACACAAAACGGGCTGATGCTGGTATGGCTGATCCAGAATTACACTCTCCTGCATTAAGCCATGTAACTGTTCCTGATGATCAGGCATTCTGGGCGAAAAGATTCCTTTAGATTGTGCCAGAATTTCCCGAAGGATCAAGTCTACTCCTGTATTACTCCACAGATAGCGCTTACGCCAGCAGAAAACACTGCTGACAGTGGGTGGGGCGTTAGTTTAGGGTTTATTGTATCCGTAAGTTGGGAATAGGGTAGGGGGTTGTGATGACTGGGCATGGTTGGAGGCTAAACGTTCGGCAGCTGGATCTCGCTCAGACCTGCACTGGGATCCGGCGAGGGGGGGCATCTGTGGAGGATCAATGCTGGATGCGCTGGGGTATGGCGGTGCTGATCGGTTGCGGCACAGGACTTGGGATCGTGGGACACAGTTGGGCTCAGGAGTTACCTCCGATTCCTGTGGTGCCTTCGTTGGAGTCGATCGAAGGGGTTCCCGCCAGTCCCATCTTGCCATCGGGAGCTCCTGCACCCACCAATCCTCAAGCCCCTCCTGCAGCTCCACCTCCCTTGACAACGGGATCGGATCCCAACTCGCTTGCCCCCGGATCCTTCACCTATGAGCCAGGGAAAGATCTGGAGCAATTGGTCAAGTTATTCATTAATGATTCGCTGGTAGCTGGAGATCAGGCGGCGGCAGTCAATTACAACCAGCTCTATACGGAACTCCTCAAACAAAGTTATGGCAATGATCAATCCCTGCAGGAGCTGGAGTATAACTTGATCCGATCGTTGCTAGAGCAGTATGGGCATGAGGCAGATCGATTTTTAACTCCTGCTGAATTCCAAGCCTTGCTCAACCGGGATCGGCCTCCGATTCAAGCTCAACCGATCGCGCCTAAGGTGGTGTATCTAGCCCTACCGGAGTTGACACCTTCAGCAGCCCGCGAGATCCGTCAAACCCTGTTTACCCATGACTATTCGGAAGGGATCGTGCTGGATTTACGAGGATCGGTAGCCTATGATCCACGGGTTGTAGCAGATGTGGCTCGGTTGTTTCTGCCTCGATCGATGAGCCCGTTGGTGGTGACCGAAGATCGATTTGGAGAACCGACGGCTTGGGATAGCCCGAATTTACCGATTGCGGCAGGGATCCCGTTAGCGATTTTGGTGGATGAACAAACGCGACAAGGATCGGTGATCTTGGCAGCTCAGGTAGGATTGAGCGGCAGTGCAGTCACGGTGGGGCAACCAACCCAGGGATCGGAGACTCAAACTCGCTTTTTCTTGTTGCCTTCAGGAGCGGCGGTAGAGATGGCTGTGGCACTGTGGCGAACCGGGGATCAACGATCGGTGGCTCAAGGGTTTGTGCCGTTGCAGTCGGTGACGGGCCAAAATCCGGTTTGGTTGGAGTCAGGGATCCAGGCTCTCTCTCTGAATGCCAATTTGACACGGGTACCACCACGTCCAACAGTATTGATTCAGGAGGGTCAGGTCGGTCGGTTTACCTTAGGACTGGATACTCGCAATGTTGATACCAGTGTGCTAGGAAATGTGGACTGGATCCCTGGGGAGTCGCAGGAGAATGTGTTTCAACCAACGAGTGATTTGAAGATCTTTTATCTCCAGGACTATATCCTTTTCTCTTACCGTCATCAGGGAGTCGTGGATAGCTATTTTGCCGATCGGATCTACATGACCGATTCAGAAGCCATGACAGCGGAAGGGATCCGGGTTGGATCGACGTATGCAGAAGTGCTGCAAGTGTACGGGCGCTTTGGCGAGAATGGCTACAACGAGGTGGTGCCGTTCCCAGTTAGCAGTCGAGAAGGACTACGGGAGGATCGCTATTACGTCAACTATGATGCTGTGGGAGTCGGATTCATTTTTGAAACAGGAACCAATCAGGTGGTCGGCATCGGGCTCTACAAGCCGGGGAGTTGATCCGAAAGATGGATATGCTGCTCTGAAGTTTTCGGGTGTTGCACGGCACCGATCTCTTCGATCATGGCCTACAATGATCACCGTCATCCTAGTTGCTTGCGCCTCCTCAACCTCCTTACTCAAAACCTATCTACATAACTAAGTGTAATGTTTCTCCTACAAGTGGAGTTGACAACTCGGTTTGAATGGAAGGCATGAAGTTCTCTTAGTTTTCCTGGCAGGAAGCTTGGGTGACATCCTCCCACACTGAATCAAAGATTACAGTGTGGGCTTCCAAGAATCA
>CAZONZ010000468.1:0-3267 GCA_964581005.1 uncultured bacterium | reverse complement strand
GGTTTCACAAATAGAGAGATTTGTCAATAGCATTTTAGATGCGTTTACCCTGATCCAATTCATTCAAATCGTCTTCAATCAGTCCGGATCCTTGTTGATCTAAAAGCGATTGAAGACGGCGCTCTAAAGATTGGCGAACTGCATAGAAAGAGCTGGTCAGGCGTTTTCGGTAGAGGGTCATCAGAAACCCTAATGCCTTTCGGTTCTCTTTTTCTGCAAGTCGATAGTAGTGGCGGACATAATCACTGACAGCCTGATAGAGCGGGATCTCTCGCAAAGGTTCTAAGGTGATCGCGTTGTCGAAGACTTCTCGGTTAGGGACATCTCGTTGGAGTAAGCCCCGGCGGTAATACTGGCGTAGGGTATCGCGGGTGTGGCGAAACATTAGATCTTTGAGAGGGGTGTTAAGGGTGAGATATTGACGGGAGGCTTCGATCAAGGGCTTATTTTCAATGAGCTGGCGATGATTTACAATTCGGTTGCCGTGCTGCCAAAGATCTCGAAGTTGGTAGCTGAGGAGTCGGTTGGTTTGCTCCATGTGCTGCTGAAGTCTGGGACAGGGTTGTCCTGAGTGAGCGAAGTAGTCTGTTGACATCTGCTGCCAGAAATCTAGGATCCCTCGATCTGGCTTGGCGGTGAGGGTGGAGAAGTATTCACAGAAGGCGTCACTTGCTTGCCAATGTCCTTGCAGTCCTAACAAATTCAGGAGATCAAACACTTCAATCGGAGCGATTTGCATGGGGGTGGCTGACAGCAGGAGCAGGGATCGGGTTTGTTTACGTAGCTTCTGCATGAGCTGGAGGAGGCGGTTGGGCGTGTCTTTTCGGCTTTGGGGACTTTGACGACGGGCATGATGGGCTTCATCGAGAACGACTAGATCCCAGGGGTCAGATTCTAGGAGTTCCTGCATTCGTTCATGGCGTCGAATGAGATGACTGGAGGCCAAGATCAAGTCCTGTGAATTCCAAGGGTTAGCTGACAAGGGGTGAGATTGTTTGTAGGGATCTCGGAGGCCCCCCTGGGTGTAGCTCCAGAAGTGGAGGTTGAATTTCTCCCGTAGTTCATCTTGCCATTGGGGTTGAATGCTTGCAGGAGCCAGGATCAGGATGCGTTTGACATGTCGGGTAACCAGTAAATATCGAAGGATTAACCCGGTCTCGATCGTCTTACCTAAACCAACTTCATCCGCAATTAAGGCATTACGAGGGAACTCGTTAACAAAGCGACGGAGGATCTTGATCTGATGGGGCCAAGGGGTAATGGGGATCGATTTGAGCACAAAGTCAAGACAACCAGGGTGTTGATAGAGGTTAGCCAATTCTTGAAAAGTTTGCCGTTCTCGTTCAGTTTGGTCTGGGTCGATTGTGAGACTTGGCTCTGTTGGAAGAGGATCAAGCTCTGGAACAGGGGGTTTTGAGCTGGGGAGCGGGCGGGCGTCAAATTCTTGATCCTGCTCCCATGTGGGTTTGGAGGAGGGGGCATAGCGAAGAAGCTTCTTCTGGATCGCTTCGGGGATCTCAAAGACTCTGACGTTAGGGAGCTGGTTGTCCCAGAGCCGCTCGAATCTGAGGATCTCTTCTTGGACTCGCTCCAGATCGCGGCCACCTTCCCAGGCGCAGAAGACATGGAAGGATTCGGTGTTGGTTTGCCAACCACTAACGGATTCATTGTTGGATCCATTGAAGGCGAGTTGATCGGCGTTGGCATCCGTGAAGATCCCAACCTTTTCGTGGAAGAGGTGGTGGGTATCGAGTTGGGTGGTGGGATCCTCTGGAGTACCGTCACTCTGGAGGGGGATGGCGATGCGGATGTCTAGAGTGTGGTTCTGGATCAACCAGGCTAGGATCTCGAAATGCTTGAGCTGGGCAAAGTGGGTAGGAGGAACGAGGTTGGTATCCAGACTCTGAGTGAGAGCTTCGCGGAGTTCATAACCTTGTCGGATGGCTTGCAGATCCTCAGGGGAGAACTGACAGCCCATGATCAAGCGCATCCGTCCCTGATTGTGCAACATGGCTCCCAGACCACGGGCAACCTTACTAAGAATTGCGCTGTTGAAGAAGCCGGATTTGCGATCGTATTGGACGGCGCACTCTAGGGCAGGAACGTAGAAGTCAGCGACGGGGTTGCTGGTGTCGCTGGAGTAACTGATCCTCCAGGGGTGATCGCGTAGTATGTTCATGGAGCTAGACGGAGTGAGTCACGGAAGGCTCTGATCATCTGAGGTTCTTCCACGGGATTGATGAAGCGGGTCAAATGGGCCAGATCTAACTCTGGGAAAAACTTGCTGCGTTCTGTGGATCGGTACTCTGTTCCCTCTGAATTGAGTTGCTGGATCGTGAGTTGGCCGTTCTTCCAGATCCAGATCTCAGGGATTCCCAACCCTCGGTAGATCTCCAGGCGGTCGAGCAGACGGGTGGTGATCACGATCTCAATGGCCAGGTCAGGGTAGTCTTTGTCGGATCCGATGCAGTAACTCTCATCGGGTTCCAAACCTCGTTGGGTGGCGGCTTTACGGAAGGTGGCCGATCCACAGCTATAGAGGTCGATGTCTGTTTCAAGGGCGTAGATTTCCAGGAGACGGGCGATCATACGCTTGAGCTTTTCGTGTTCGCGTCCAGGCATCCAGATCTCCAGTTCCCCCTTGAGATAGTTGAGGCGCAGCCCTGGCTGATCATCTCCGAGAATCGTCAACAAGGCTTCGTATCGCTCCCAGGAGATGTTGTGGAGCACAACGTGGGACTCGGGTTCGGGTTGGGAGAGTTGCGGATCCAGGAGTTGCATCGTTTACTCCTCGTTCTGTCGCAATTGAGAGCGATAGGCTTTCACAGCCCTGGTTTGATTCGTTTCCTCCAGGTGGGGAAGCAGAAGTTCGGGATTCAGTTGGGGGAGGATGTTACTTCTGGGAATGACTTGATAGGGCTGATCTGGAGATTCGAGGCTGTAGAAAAGGAGTGCTTGGTTACGCCAGACCCAGACTTCTCTCACCCCCAAGCCTCGGTAAATTTCAAACCTATCGACGACTCTAGTTGTAATGGCGATTTCAACGGCAATGTCTGGAAAGTCTTTGAGTTCTCCCAGGCAGTAACATTCATCAGGTTCCAGGCCTCGCTCTTTAGCTTGTTTGCGAAAGGTCGTGCTGCCGTACCCATTGAGTTCAAGATCATATTCTTCAGCGAAAGCCTCGATCAGCCGAGCTAATGTCTTCTTGAGGCGTTCGTGTTCGCGTCCAGGCATCCACAACTCCAATGTGCCGTTGAGGTAGTTCAT